>JBEDNI010000224.1:0-3245 GCA_041170685.1 Bacteroidota bacterium
CATTGTTTCGCCCAAAAAAGAACTTACACCAGAGCAGGAGGGTGAAGTGGAGCGTAAAATCCGGCAGCTGCTGGAAGACCATGTTCGTCCGGCAGTAGAAATGGATGGTGGAGCCATTGATTTTAAAAGTTTCCAAAACGGAATTGTCACTGTGCAAATGAAAGGCAGCTGTTCCGGTTGTCCGTCCTCTACCATGACGCTAAAAGCGGGTATTGAAAATCTACTGAAACGGATGGTGCCTGAGGTGCAGTCTGTGGAAGCAGAGGCCGGTTGAGAATAGAATATTTTGATGTGCAATGCGATTATCGTTGCATTTCCTTTTATTTGCTGTTAAATCTTTCTTATGTCCAATACCTTACCCAAAGAATTCAAAGATCCTGATTTCAAATCACTGCACCAGTTTTTTCTTAATTCAGCCCATCATATTCACACCCCTGATACGGTTTATTTAACCCGCAAGGAGTCCGGTAAATGGGTGGATTATACCTACCGCGATTTATTAAGCTACGTGGATTGCCTTACCGGCTGGCTGATGAGCCGCGGTTTGCAAAAAGGAGACCGCGTGGCACTCATTCTTGAAAATAGTCCTGAATTTTATTGCATAGATCAGGCCCTGCAAAAATTGGGCATAATCAACGTGAGCATTTATCCTACCCTCACAGCAGATGAAACAGCTTTTATACTGAATGATTCAGGAGCCAGAATTCTTTTTGTGGGAAATCCTTTCCTGCTGAAGAAGTTTAAGAAGGTAGAAGATAAATGTGCTGCGGTTGAGGTGGTGGTGAGTTTTCCGGAAGATGTGGAAACCGATGAAAAGTTGGTTACCTACAGGCAGATTCTGGAACAGGGAAGAACATTATTTCCTGCATGGAGTGAGCAGATTGAATCTAGGTTTCAAGAAGTGGGTCATGATGATATTGCTACCCTGATTTACACATCGGGCACAACCGGTGTTCCCAAGGGTGCAATGCTCACACATTACAATTTTTTGAGCAACTGCTATGATGCCAATGATCTGGTGCCGGATATCACCAAAGATGATAAATTTTTGAGCTTCTTGCCCCTAAGTCATGTATTTGAGCGTATGGCCTATTATCTCACTACCTACCTGGGATCCTCCGTGGCGTTTGCCGAAAATATTGATAAAGTGGCACAAAATATAGCTGAAGTGAAACCCACCCTCATGGCTGCGGTTCCACGATTGCTGGAAAGAGTGCACGATAGGGTAATGAAAACCGGTACTGAGGCAGGTGGAATGAAGGCTAATATTTTCCTGTGGGCGCTCTCGGTAGGGGAGAAGGCACGCAAAACCAAAGATGAAGGTAAATCGCGCGGCCCTTGGTTATCGGTCCGATATGCCATAGCAGAGAAGCTGGTCTTTTCCAAGATTAAACAAAAAATGGGCGGCCGCCTAAAATTGTTTGTATCCGGTGGTGGAGCACTGCCCCCGCATGTTGGCGAGTTTTTTGCCAACTTGGGTATTCAGGTGCAGGAAGGGTTCGGACTCACCGAAACTTCTCCATTCATCACCGTGAATGAGTACAATCGCCAGGTTTACGGCACTGTAGGCCGCGTTGCCCCCCGTCAGCAGGTAGCCATTCAAAACCCCGACACCAAAGAGATTTATACGGTTCAGACTTACCATACGTTTAAACCCGATTTTGTATCTGAGGAAGGAGAAATTCTCTCAAAGGGTCCCAATGTGATGAAGGGATATTGGAAGAATCAGGCAGAGACAGACAAGGTCTTTGATCAGGACGGCTGGTTCCATACCGGAGATATTGGCCGCTTTGAAAAGGGATACCTTAAAATTACCGATCGACTGAAAAACATGTTGGTTACCTCTTTGGGCAAGAATATTTACCCTACACAGCTGGAAAATAATTTCCTCAAAAGCCCTAAGATTGAGCAGATATTCATCATTGGTGATAAGCAGGAATTTGTAACCGCCATCATTGTTCCTGCCATGGAAGAGGCCATTGCCCGCGGCATTCCTGCTTCAGTATTTGAACATGAAGATGCCTTCATCGAAAATGATGAACTGAGGCAATGGCTGGGAGAAGATGTGAAAAAATACAATGAAAACCTGGCCAAATTTGAGCGGGTTAAAGATTTCCTAATTAAAAGGACTCCTTTTTCCATTGAGGATGGAGATATGACCATTACCCTGAAAGTGAAGCGCAAGGTGGTGATGGAGAAATTCAATGACGCCATCAACAAGCTGTATGCGTGAAGAAAAGTAGAATATTATCAATTATCCACAATTTGTTGATATTAATCAAATGTTAGCGGTTAGTTAAAGCTTATTTTTGTGTAAGTTTTAACAATAACCCATTTGAATATTTACCTCGCTCTTGGTTTATTTTCGGTGTGCAGTGCGGGTGCTGTGCTTTTTTTAAAACTGGCCAGAATGTATGGTCTGCACGATCATCCCGGCGGCAGAAGCTCACACTGGAAGCCAACGGTTACCGGAATGGGCTTGATTGTGGCTCTGTCATTAATCACTTATCTTATTTGGCATCCCTACCAGCTCCCTGAATATTTTGTGGCCGGATTTTTCATTATTTCTGCAGTAAGTTTCCTCGATGACCTCTTTTTTCTGAAGCACTCATTCAGGTTGCTTGTTCAGATGCTCACCATGGTCATGCTAATGGCGCAAATGCCATTTCATAGTTTTGGAGCAGAGGTTATTCCTATTTACCTGGCATCTTTCATCTTTGGAATTGGGGTATTAAATGCCTACAACTTCATGGATGGGGTGAATGGCATGCTCACACTGCACGCTTTGCTGGTATTCAGCGGACTTTATTATCTTAATCAGCACATTACGGATATGCAGGGTAACGCCATCCCCTTTACAGATTCTAATTTTATCCTTAGTATCATTATTCCTCTTGCCATTTTTGGGTTTTTCAATATACGCAAGTCCGCCATTGCTTTTATGGGTGATGTAGGCAGTATATCGATTGCCTTCATCACCGTTTTTCTGATTTATTCACTTATTTTCAAAACCGGTAATTACATGTACCTGCTGATGTTTAGCGTGTTTGGCGCGGATGCAGCACTCACGGTATGCTATAAATTATTGCAGGGGGAAAATATCTTCGTTCCTCACCGGGATTTTTTATTCAAAAAACTGGTTCATATAGGCAAATTACCTCACCTGAAAGTGAGTTTTGGGTATTTTGCCGTTCAGGCTGTCATTAACCTGGTTGTGATAGGATTATTCCCTACTACACCCAAAT
>JBEDNI010000225.1:0-3221 GCA_041170685.1 Bacteroidota bacterium
ATATTAAAAATGGACATTATTAAATAAAAAGAGCCCCTGTGAGGAGCTCGAATTTAGGCTAATTCTTTGTATTAAGGTTTGCTGAAGAAATCTTTTATATTGTCCTGGTGAACAATTTCCTCACGAAAGGTATAGTGACCTGACTTGACTGATTTAACAGCTTTAATCACTTTCACGTACTCGTTACCACCTTCTTTTTTTAGCGTTGCTACAACTTTCTTTGCCATTATTTAATCTCCTTATGTACAGTCATTTTTCTGAGGTACGGATTGTATTTCTTTAATTCAATACGCTCAGGGGTGTTTTTTTTGTTTTTGGTAGTGATGTAACGACTCATGCCGGCTACACCAGAACCCTTGTGCTCAGTACATTCCAGAATTACTTGAATGCGGTTTCCTTTTTTTGCCATGACTTAGATCTTTCCTTTTTTAAACAGGTTATTGATGCAGGCCGAAATGCCCTTTTTATCGATGGTCTTCATGGTGCTTGCTGCTACTTTCAGGGTAATCCATTCTCCTGTTTCAGGAATGAAAAACTTTTTGGTTTGCAGGTTAGGGTAGAAACGACGCTTCGTTTTCTTGTTAGAATGAGAAACATTGTTACCCTTCAGAGCCTTTTTGCCGGTTAAATCACAAACGCGAGACATAGTTTTTGGGGCTGCAAAGATAGCAAAATAAATTGATTATTGAAAATGTTCTTTCTTTTTTTCTGCAAAAAAAACGTAAAAAAGGCCCAGTACAAATATCGCTACTCCCGACTGTCGTTCAAGATAACTCTCAAATAGCATGGAAATACTGAGTGCAAATATTACGGACATAGCGGTGTAGTTACCTTGCCTCCAATTAACACGCATCATCCATAGAAAGCAAAAAATCAATAAAATCGGGGAGATAACTCCGGATTGCATCGCCAGCTCCAAATACTGATTGTGCGGATGAATACGGTCTGTGACATGCAAATACGTTTGATTATGTTCAAATTCTCTCTGAATCGCTGATTCCACACCGGACCACCCTACACCTTTAAAAGGTTGTTTTTTAATCACTTCCACCGATATCTTCCAAGATTCCCATCGCCTGCCAAAACTTTTATCTCCCAGATTTTGATTATCTTTAACAGCGGTTAGGTCCTCAATTGTATTGATCATGCGGTTTCTGAGAGATGGAACTGAAATCAGCAGCAACAAAGGAATGGTTAATAGCCACCATCTGTTTCTACCTTTTAACCCCATCGGTAAAGTTACTGTCCCCAATAAGAACGGAACCCCCACCCAAAAAGCCAGTATTCCGGTCCTTGCTGACAAAACGTGCAACGATAACAGATTAACCACCATACTTCCTATTAAGATACTGCGTTGCCAACCTGTATTGGCATACCTCAAGAACGAAATTTGCAATAAAATCACAATAGCCATAATGAGACTGAATTCGATATGATACACTGCAGAAAAAAGTGGCAATGGCTTACTTTCCAGCACCATTTGGTTTAAAAAACGATAATTTGCAACATAATTGAGAACTGATGCCCCTCCAACCCATGCATGAAAGAGTCCGATGAACAAAATACCAATAAACACGGGGCGCTTTGATAATTTGGGTTTTATGAACCAAACTAATGGCAAGAGAAGTAAAGGAATTCTCAACAATAAGGAACGCTTTGCTTCTGAATTAAAACCAAAAGAAATCTGATTGATTAATTGGCTAAGAATCCATGCGGCTAAAAGAAAAATAATGACCTTGTGGGTAGTAAAACACTCTTTTCTTGCCAATAAAAATAGCGTTAAAAAAAATAATGAAAGCGAAATAGATGCTGCAGCAGGTGAAAAATGCAAGGCACAAATACACAAAGCCGCAGTGGTTGCTGCGGCTTTGAAAATATTTTCGGCTGATAACACTTTATCAAAATATGTTGCAAATTTAAGGCGCAGCATACTTGATTTTTACAGATGCCATATTACCACTAATCCCAATTTTGTCGGCAACAGCAGGCGTCATAATTAATCCGGATCCTTCATACTGACGGGGGGTAAAATTATCCACCACTTTGCAATAAGCCATTCTTCCGGATTGCGGATTGAGCACAACAATTATATTCCCTTTTGGCAACGTTGGATGCATTACATGGGTTCGTGTATCTTCCATTTTCTGGCTCATAACTTTGGCTACAGCCACCTCCTCTTTCTCGGTAACAAAGTCGTTCATCGCTGTAACTGTTTTCTCCGGCATGCCCGGGTTTACATCTGCACCCACTCTGGGACCCGATGGGGCAGGCGCTTTTTTCACAGTGGTATCACGAGGTCTTGATACAATGCTCCCCTGCTCTGAATCCGTTTTATTAACTATTGGTCCCGAATGGGTTTCAACCGGCTTTTGTTGAACAGGCACCTTTATTTTCTGGCCAATTTTCAATTGATCTCCCGACATGCCATTAATCTTCTTCACATTGTCTATAGTGGTTCCATACCGAGTAGCAATTTTATTCAAGGTTTCACCTTTTGAAACAGTGTGCGTCTGATAGGCATTTTCATACAAATCTGTCTTGGCTGTTGATTTAACCGGTATTTTTATCGTTTCTCCCAGTTTCAACACAGTTTTGTTTTCATTTGCTTTTTGAATATCCTCTGCACTACAGTTGAATTTCTTGGATAATTTATAATAATTATCTCCCTTGGCTACTTTGTAGAGTTGATATTCGCTCATTTGCTGTGCCATTAATGAAACTGCGGGGCAGAATAACACCACAATAACTATGCTTCTCAATATTGCCTTCATCATTTCAACAAAACTAAATACACAAGCACCTATTACCGGAATTAGCCATGCATAAGCTATCCACCCTTGGACTCTTTGTCCAGTTAATCTAACACTAAACCAATAGACCGTTTCGGAATGCAAAGCTCATTAAACCGGCAGTATTTTTAGCATTGGCCCTTTGCATCAGATTTACCCTGTGATTATCAACGGTTCTTTTAGCGAGGCAAAGCTTATCCGCTATTTCTTCATTGGTGTACTCACGGGCTATCAGTTGCAATATTTCAAGTTCGCGATTGGTAAATAACGGTTTACTGTTTTTTACCGGAGATCTTCCTTTTTCCTTTGGATATTTTAAGTCTAGTAGCTGATTAAATTTTTCAATGATAATCGAACTATCCTTTGACATATCAACAATCGTAATTTCCGGTTTCAGGTTGCCAATCAATGAATCAGCAAGTCTGTTGATAT
>JBEDNI010000226.1:0-3219 GCA_041170685.1 Bacteroidota bacterium
CAATCCCTTTGATGCCAAAGGATTGCTGGCCACAGCCATCAACGACCCCAATCCGGTGTTGTTTTTTGAGCATAAGTTTCTGTATCGCAGCGTAAACGGAATGGTGCCGGATGCATACTACACCCTGCCCGAAGGCCAAGCCGCAGTTCACAACCATGGCGATGACATTTGCATTATCACTTACGGATGGGGTGTACATCAGGCATTGAAAATGGTGAAGGAAAACAACATTCCCGCCCGAGTGGTGGATTTAAGAACACTGCTGCCCTGGGACAAAGAAACCGTGGCAGCGCAGGTAAAAGCGACAGGAAAAGTGATGGTATTGACAGAAGATACGCTAACCGGCAGCATCGCATCGGACATTTCGGCGTGGATCATGGAAAACTGTTTCCAGTGGCTGGATGCACCCGTGAAAAGACTAGGCAGTATGGACACGCCGGTGCCTCTGGCTAAAACGCTGGAAGACCAGTTTCTTCCCTGGAGCAGGTTACAAGAGGCCCTTGAGGAACTGCAAAGTTATTAATCAATTAACTTTCTGTATATGCTCAATTTAATACCCCAAATCAGCCAAACCTGGGCGATTCACAATCGCACAATGCTGTATTTGATTGAGCATTTGCCTGAAGAAGCATTCGATTGTTCGCTGAGTAAACGTGGGGGCCGCAATATTGCAGTGCAACTGGCTCACTGTATTTCGGTCAGGTACTTCAGATTGGAAGCATTTATTAAAAAACACAACCTGAGCTTCAATGAATTCCCCAAAAACCACGTGCCGAACCGAGAAGAGCTGCTTGAGGCATTCACTGTTTCCGGACAAATCATGGAGCAGGTTATTGAAAATGCTGTTGAAAATGAAGGAAAAGCGCCCTCATTTGCAGCCGGTATCATCCCTATGATCGGATACTATATTTCACACGAAGCCCATCATCGCGGCCATGCGCTGCTCACCATGAAAGAAAGCGGCATTAAAATCCCCGACACATTAAAATGGGGCGTCTGGGAGTGGAATAAATTATAAATTCCCGAAATTGCGCTTTTATTGACCGCTTTGAAAAACTATTGCCTCCTAATTTTTGCAAGCTTTGCCTCTACCCTTTCGGCACAACACTTTTCCCAAATCGGGATGGGCCGATATGCCGGCATACACGCTGCACGCATCAATCCTGCCCTGATGGCCAACACCAAATACCTTTGGCATGTAAACTTAGTTGGGGGATGGATTAACGGCAATGCATCTGCATATAGTTTTACACCGCCTTACAATGGAAATAAACCAGCCAGAAGTCGTTTTGCCGATGAATATTTCCGCAGTGAGAATAAAACCCGGCTTCAGCAAAGTTGGTTTAAAGGCACCTGGGATGGTAAAGATCAGTCTGCCGCACTGAGTTCTATGCTCTATGGCCCCTCTTTCATGTTGCGAATCGGCAAATTCAAGGTGGGTTTACTGACCGATATCAACAGCCATGTTCGGATTGACGGAATGAGCTCCAACCTTTCCAGGGCTGTCTTTAACCGCATGGACTCATCCCGGGGCGCTTTCTCATCCTTCGAACTGAACAAAAACGGCCAGACTGACCGAATTGCGGCTTTTACTGCGGCACAGAACCAATGGTCCAGCATTGGCATAACGGGAGCATACAGCATTCCCCTGAAATGGAAACGGGATCTGCACGTGGGCGCTACGCTGAAGAGCATTCGTGGGTTGGGTGGCAGCTACGTGCAAAGTGATGAAATACTCGCCACCCGAATTTCACAAGGGGTGTATAGTCTTGACCAAACCCGAATACAGACGGCGAGTTACGAAAGTGGCCGGGGCACCGGATTTGACTTGGGTTTTGCCTACACTATTCGCAAAAAAGAACATCTGCAGCCAGGTGACTACAAGTTCAAACACCCGGATTACATGGTCCATCTGGGATTGTCTTTTATGGATATAGGCAGCATTTTGTATCGGGATGTGGCTGCCACTACGTTCATCAATCAAGCACCGGTTACGTGGAATACCGCGGGGGCAACGAGTGTTTACCAGTCCGTACCCGACGTAAAAAATGTGCAGGCCGTAATAATCAATCTTCCCGGGAAAGAATCCTTTACCCAGGATTTGCGGATTGGTTTGCCTACCCGGATGGCCTGGAGTGCCGATTACCAGTTTAAGCGCCATTGGTTCATACAGGGTCAGTGGGTGCAATCCATGCGCGGGAAGTATGGCAATGCCATCAGGCATCAATCCTATATGATGATTGGACCGCGTTACGAGTCTGACCTTTTTGCGTTTACCCTGCCTGTGATGCTGGAATATGACTACCGAAGTTTAAGACCTGCAGCCAGCATGCGCATTGGCCCCATTTACATCGGAACAAACAGTCTGCTCCCTGCTATAAGAACCCGCAATGTTAAAGACCTTGATTATTTCATCGGAATTAGCTTCGGTGATATTCCCGGCGCCTGGATTGATCGACTGGGCAGTGATAAGGAAGAGAAAGAGAAAATCAAACGGGCACAGTCTTGCGACAAAATGTGATGTCGGTATCGCAAACTGATATTGCATTTGAAAATAAAAAAATCCGGTGGGTTACTATTGGGTTTTCTTTGCTTTCGCTGTATCGTGCACTCAGTATTGCCACCGGCCAATTTCTATACAATGGCTATTCTTTGGCGACTGAGGAATGGATTTATCTGATATTTGTTGTTACCCTGTTGATATTGCTACTGAGCCAAAAAAAAGTAACAGCCGCGGCATTCCTCACTGCCATTTTTTACCCAAAATTTGAAACTACCCTGGGGGGCGGAAACATCAGTACACCCATTTTTATACATTTTTGTTATGTGCTTGGATTATGGAACTGGATTTTAAAAAAATATTCACTCGAAAAACCCGAAAATAGCGATCGAGCAAGTCTGGCATTGAATCAGCTATTTTGGATGTTTTTTGCCGGATTTGCCATGGTAAATCTGCTTTCTGCTTTGCTGCATTTTGCTGATCCCTACTGGAGAAGCGGCAGTGGAATGGAAATAGTTTTACAAACCCATTATTGGGGTAAACAATTTACTTTCTTCAGAAATCTGAGGTATAACTATCCGGAAATAATGGATGTAATTATGCCACTGGAAAATTACATCACCCTATTTTCACAAGTTTTAATTTTACCGCTTTACATTTGGAAGTGGGGCAGAAAAATCGTTCTTGTCTGGTTTATCGCTTACCTGACTCATATTGTT
>JBEDNI010000227.1:0-3212 GCA_041170685.1 Bacteroidota bacterium
CCCGGTTCCAGCGCCAACGGCATAATGCCGGAGTTTCCACCCAGATCCACTGTCATTCGGTAAATCAATATGCTCGCATCTGCATTGCCCGGCAAAACCCTGGCATTAAACGTGCCCGCCTGATCATTTTTGATGGGCTTTACATTGACCAGCGAGGCAAATGAACTTTCCACCGTTCTGAAATCGGGCTCAAACGTTCCATCGTGGCAGCCACTGTTGGCGCAGGTAGGGGCAAAGAGGTCTCTGTGCAATCCCTGAATGCTGGTTGCATCGGCAGCTGAATCGCGGGATGTGGTGGTATCGCGGTTTATTTTAATGGGTTTCCCATAAGGATTGTCAATGGATGAACCCTCTTTTTTACATGCGATTCCAAACACGAGCAGTATTGCCAATAATGCCGGTATCAATCGGGAATTATTCATTACATTCTCAGAAATAAGCTTTTAGACTGCGGATCGAGATATGGACTCGCCTTGACTTCATCGTATACACCAAATATATCGGCAATGGTTGGCACAATATCAGTGAGTTTACCCACTTTATTGCCTTCGGAGCCCACCGATATTTTGGGAACATTCTTACCTACCATCACCGACCATACCCTCATGGCGTTGGCGTCGCTGTGGTCATAGGCATACCAGTCATTTTCATCCAAAATGGGATTGGGATTAAGGTTTCTGCCACATTCCGGTGCAATAATCATGATGGTTTTACCGGACATCTCAGGGATATTGTTCTGTATGTAGTTCCAAAGCCATCCCACGGAATGATCGGCGCGATGCAAGCTGCGTAAATACCCTGTAAAGTTGCTGTGGCAACCGTCAACCGCACTCATGTTGAGGGTTAGAAACTTGGGCTTGAAATGGCGTAATACCTCGGCGGCATAGCTAATTGTAACCGCATCGCCATTGTCGGAAACCGGAGGACGGGGGATGAGGCCCTGGTCCTGACGCTGAAACACGGCGCGTATAAACTCCTTGATTTTGGTCTTTTCTTCGTCTGTGTTTTTAATGGTCTCCAACTGATTGGGATTCAAGCCAAAACTCTGATCCAGAAAATTCTTCATGAAGTACATGGGGTCCAGGTCCGCCCGGGAATAAGGCTTACCATTTCCCAGAATTTCTCTGCCTACGCCACCAAATGTATACGGAGCTGCAAACATATTGCCGCCGTACTGCAAGCCGTAATCTTCATTTTTACTGCTATTGAGTAAAGGTGTACTATTGCCAAGACCATTGGCAATGAACCAGGTATCCAAAGCGGCAAAACCGGCATGTTTTCTCAGGTATTCAAATATGGTGGGATATTTGGGTCGTGTTTTTAATCCTTGTGCGGTTCCGAGACTGCCTGTGATGAGGGTGTTTAGCCCAACATAGTGCCCTGCACTTATAGCTGACATTTCTTTGAATACCGCTCCGGTATCTTCCATACTCTGACTGAGTATTCTGGGGATGGGTTCGCTTCCTCTGGTTGCTCCGCCACCGGGGTCTGTGCCATACACAATCTTGCGATCCGGCGCAATTCCTGTGAACAGGTTAGGCATTATGTTGCCTGCCGCTCCGGTCACCTCCTGACTGTCATCCAGATATCGTTGCAACACGCTTTCCTGTTGCCTAACCCCACCGGCAAACATCACCATCACCACATATTCTGCCTTGGGCGCATTGGTGCGTGCAAACATTCTGCCCGTAGGTAGAATGTAGGGTGCAGCCACTGTGCCGGCTGTTACCATTCCTGTTTTTTTGAAAAAATCTCTTCTGTTCATGGGGTCTGATTAATAGTACTGGTATTCATCACTTACCGAAAAAGCAGTGTAAACCATTTCTACCGATATGTTGGGATTGCTGTTTATGTAGTTGATAAAGAAAGTCTTTTCCCCTTCAGACGGGTATCTCAGAAAAAACCGCTTGTAACACTTTTCGACAAAAGCAGCCACATCAGCGCGCATTTCACTGTCTTTGGGGATTTTTAATGTTGAGGTGTTGAAGTAGTTACTCAATACCATTTCGTTGGCTACATTTCTGTCGCCAATGCTATAAATCACATTTTGCGTTTTATACAGCTGAGTGGGAGAGATGGGTACCTGATACAAATTGGTATAGAGTATGGATATATACTCCGCATCCGATTTGCGCTTGGTTTTTAAGCTCTTATCTTCATATACAACCTTGTCATTGACACCAAAGGTTACATTCTTCTCTTTGGTACAACCCGCTATCAGCATTATGGCCATTAGCAAGGCAGTTATATGTTTACCTGAATTGTGCATATTCATCGGTTTTAATTACGGCCTTTTGAACTTCCTGTAAGTTATTGCTGCGCATATAGTTTCCCAGTAAGTTGATGACTTCCTGAGTATTGGCGTCTCTTTGCAATAGTAGATAATAAACCCAGCGTATTTGTGCTTCATAGAACTCGGGTGTATGTGTTAAGACATCACAATATTCATTTTTGTTGGCTGCCCATCGACCAAAAATTTGCCGGGGTATGTTTTTATCAATAATATCATAGGCTGCAGAGAATTCATCCTTAAGCGGCTGCCGCTGAAACAAATCGTCAAAACTGGCATTTACATAATTAAAACTGTTCATGTTGATTTGATCGTAAATGGAATTGTTAAGCATAGCAGCACACATATCGCTGTAAGTGCCCCTGTATTTTAGTAATTTGTAACGGCTGTTAAGCACATCTCTGTATTGTTTTTGGGCTGCCTTGGCCGAATATACACCGACAGAATCTCCGTTCAAGCGTGAAATGGTAATGCTAAATTCGAGAATACCAATAAACTGAGCTATATCGCCGTCACTGGCACCTTCCAGAAACCTTGCCTTGCTTAGATCGTACATGCGCTGTATGGCTGCATGCCGGTAACTGGAGTCACCGGGATGATAAACCGTGTCATACAACAATTGATTAATGAGGGTGTCCCTTGCATGAATGCTCAGTTTGTTTCTTTTGAGGAATTCGGTGTGGTAAACACGTTCTGTATCAGTAGGTTCACGGCCCAGTAAATCGATAAAATACCGATTCACATAGTTTTCCACCTTGATGGTAGGCACAGAACGATAATCAGGCGGCTGGTTGCCTGAAATGAGGATATCTTCTGTTTTTGTGCATGATGATATCAGCAGAAAAACAAAGCTGAAGGGGAGGGTAAACTTCAACACTATCACAATCTTAACCCAAAAAAATGACATTTCAAAGCCAAAAGG
>JBEDNI010000228.1:0-3206 GCA_041170685.1 Bacteroidota bacterium
GGGTATTTGTCTGGGCATGCAGTTGTTTTTTGATTATAGCGAAGAAGGAAATTGCCCCGGTTTAGGCTGGATAGCGGGAGAAATAACCCGATTTGATTCGAAGGGAAACACCCTTAAAATACCCCACATGGGTTGGTCTGAAATTACGCCTCAAAATCAGACAGAATTATTCCATTTTAGCGATCAAATTCCCCGGTATTATTTTGTGCATTCCTATCATGCCAATGTGAAGGATAACAATCAAAGCATTGCTTCTTGCTTTTATGGAAAAGATTTTACCTGCGCGGTGCAAAAAAACAACATTAGCGGAGTGCAGTTTCATCCTGAAAAAAGCCATTTATATGGCATGCAGTTTTTTCGGAACTATTTTGATACATGGCTTAACAAGCAATGACGCTTCCAAGAATAATACCGGTACTTAGTATTCAGCATGGAAAACTTGTCAAGACCCAACAATTCAGGAATCCAAAATATCTGGGTGATCCGATTAATGCCATTAAAATATTCAATGAAAAATGGGTGGATGAATTGATTTTGGTGGATATTGGATTATCGGATAAACGCAAGGATCCGGATTTTCAATGTATCAAAAAGATGGCCTCGGAATGTTTTATTCCTATGGCTTATGGAGGTGGCATACACAATATCTTTCAGGCTGAGAAACTATTCAAATGTGTGGTAGAAAAGGTAATACTCAATTCAGCCTGTTATACTTCGCTCAATGTAGTTACCGAAATTTCGCGTGAATTTGGCAGTCAAAGCGTGGTGGTATCTGTTGATTACAAAAAAAACCTATTCGGTAAAAGGCAAGCATATGCCAAATCGGGGCAAAAACACATTTCTATAGACATTAAGGGTTGGGTTTCCCAAATTGAGGAAGCGGGGGCAGGTGAGATAATGATTCGTGATATTGGCAGGGATGGAATGTTCACAGGTTATGATATGGATTTTATAGGAATGATTGCAAAGAGCACCAATGTACCGCTAATCGCATGCGGCGGTGCCAGAAATAAGCAGGATTTGATGGATGTCATTAATTTGGGAGGAGCTTCTGCTGCCGCAGCCGGAAGTTGTTTTGTGTTTAAAAACCACAACAGGGATGCTATTTTAAATAATTACATAGATCGTTGATTTTCAGACCCGGCAACAAAAAAGATATGGCAAGGGTCTGTTTTAACAAAGTAAAAAACAATTAAGGAGAAGAAATTAATACATGTGCGGAATTGCAGGAATATGGCATCTTGACGGCACTGCCGTCACAGAGCAAAAACTAAAAATATTTACGGATTCAATGGCCAACAGAGGTCCTGATGGCAGTGGCTATACATTGTTGGAAAACAACACCCTGGGCCTTGGTCACAGACGGTTGTCCATTCTCGATTTGTCTGATTTGGGTAAACAACCCATGGTGTCTGAAGATGGAAGATATACCATCACATACAATGGAGAGGTTTTCAACTTTGGTGAAATAAAAGCAGAATTGGAAACACTGGGCTATAAATTTAAATCGAATACGGATACAGAGGTGATTTTAGCCGCCTGGGATAAATGGGGAATTCAGACCTTAGATAAATTTAATGGTATGTGGGCTATCGCTATTTGGGATGAATTGCGAAAAGAACTTACCCTTTGCCGAGACCGATTCGGAATTAAGCCCTTATATTATTTGCATATACCGGGTAAAATACTGGCTTTTGCCAGTGAAACACGGGCATTTAAGTATTTGGAGGGTTTTCAGCGCAGTTTAGACAAAACATATCTGGATTTACAGGTTGCCGGCATTCCCATTGTGGGGTCAGGCCACTCCATTTTTCAGAACATAAAACAAATTCTTCCCGGGCACTACGCCGTGGTTTCTGCAAATACACCATTTAAACAAAAACGTTGGTGGCACATTTCAAACCATCTTCATACCCATATTCCCAAAACCTTCCGGGAGCAAACGGAATATTTTTATGAGTTGTTCAAGGATGCTTGTCGTCTCAGATTAATCAGTGATGTTCCTATTGGCACAGCCCTTAGCGGGGGATTGGATTCCAGCAGTGTTTATTCCATGGTGCATCATTTGTTGCATACTGAGACATTTGAGCGGTCGCACAAAAATAATCAGCAGGCATTTGTGGCTACATTTCCCGGTTTGGCCATGGATGAACGAAAATATGCCGAGGAAGCGGTTGCTTTTACCGGTGGTCCGGTTACTTATCTGGAGCAGGATGAAACAAATCTGCCGGACAGGGTGGCTGCGGATACCGTGATGTTTGATGCTGTATCAACTGCCCCCATTACTTCCATCGCCGGTATTTATGAGGGTATGAAGAAAAATGGCATTTCTGTTTCCCTTGATGGCCATGCCGTGGATGAGATGATGTATGGGTATAGGGATATGCTCTATCGATTGTATCATCATTATTTTGAAACGGGTTCGGTGGAAAGGGCTTTGACTTTGTCAGAAATCATATTGTCTTCCTATGCAGAATCAGACAGAGAGCGGGTAGAAGGCAACCTAAACCTGATTAGGGATATTTCTAAAAACCCCATCAGAAAATTAAAGTATAAACTGGGGATTTTGTTTAAAAACAAGCCCAAAGACAGTCTGGAAACCCACCCCAGGCTGTTGGGACTAGGTGAAGATTATCAATTGGGTCAAATGCCCTATCCTGAAAGATTGCTATATTTTGAAACGTTTGTTAATTCACTTCCTACCATTTTAAGAGATTTTGACAGGGCAGGTATGATGCATGGAGTAGAAATACGCATGCCATTCATGGACTGGCGCTTGGTAACATATTTGTTCTCGTTGCCCACAGAAGCTAAAATTGGCGGTGGTTTCAATAAGCGCATATTAAGAGAGGCCATGAAAGGAAAAATGGCGGAGGGAATAAGGCAAAGAACGTTTAAGGTGGGGATCGGCAGTCCTATAGAACATTGGGCAAACGGGCCGCTAAAAGAATGGATGCTGGATATGTTAAGTTCATCTGTAATAAAGAATAATTTACACATACTAACCTCAGGAGAGCTGGAGAATTTGCAGAGAACCTATGCCAATACCCATATTGATATCGGTGAAACCTTGGTATTGAGCCACCAAGAATCCACTGCTGGCGGTTAGTCCGTTGGACATAGCCAGTCCGATAATCTTGATGCTATCATTGTTCACACCCATTGCTTTGCTCATGATAGGATTGTTTCCTGTAGCACGCATTGTG
>JBEDNI010000229.1:0-3195 GCA_041170685.1 Bacteroidota bacterium
CATATGTAGAGACGCGCAATTGCGCGTCTCTACATATGGCGGGATAAAAACGCATCGCTAAACAGCCCCATGCTGCCGCCGGTATGTAAAAACACGCCCTTGCCATCAGGCTTCAACTCACGCAACGCCCACAGGGCCTTGCCCGTGTATACGGGATCAAACAAAATGCCCGTTTGTGCGATGGCATATTTTACAAAATCCATCAATGGTTCCGTGGTTTTGGCATAGCCCCCAAAGGCATAGCCATCCGGCACTTCCACCACATCCGCAAAACCCGCTTCCTGTATCAACCGGCGCTGTTCTTCGGCATTGTTCAATACCGCCACCGCCAACACCCGTGTGTGATACCCACATGCTTTTATGCCCGTGGCAAGTCCAATGGCCGTGGTAGCCGTAGCTGATGCATGCAAGATATAATCGGGAGCAAATGGCAAACCCTGCACCATACCGGCCACGCCGGGCCATGCCGCCGGGCCTGCACCCCCTTCGTCTATGAAATAGGCCGTTGTATCCTGCCCGAAATGTTTTTCGTATAAGACCCTTTTATTGCGATAATCCTCCCGCGAAACAGGTATCAGCTGCATGCCATACAGCCTCGCCGCGGCGAGATAATGATTGTGGATGGGCTCATCGGCGCGCAAAAATGCGGTGGTTTTAACCCCTGTGATAGCCCCGACTGAGGCCGTTGCCAGCAGGTGGTTGCTGTAGGCCCCGCCAAACGTAACCAGATGATTTTTGCCTTCCTGTGCAGCCAACAGTAAGTGGTGCTGAAGCTTGCGCCACTTGTTGCCGCTCACCAGCGGATGTATCAAATCATCGCGCTGAATGTGCACATCCCCCTCAACACCCGCTATTTTCAAAGGTTGCAGGGGTGCATGCAATATATCAAATTCCGCACTCACTTGGGATTTGCATTAGCAATGATTTCTTCAATGCTGCCTGAAGCCACAGCGTGGTAACCTTTACGGGCTTCACTGAAAATCTGCTCCGCCAATGCCTTGCCCTTGACGGTTTTCACGAGGTTCTTGTAAATCGGCAGCAAGAATTTCCTTCTCCCCACCGATTTCAGGAATACCGCCATATCGGGGTAAGCGGTTTCATACCCGTTTTTCACCGACAGGGTGTACCAGTCGCAGGCAATTTCGGCATTGCCAATGCCGGTAAATGTAAAGGCCTTATCCAACGCTGCCATTTCCTGCACAGACAACGCAGGCAACCCCCGCAGTAAATGCAGCCAGTGGTGGGTGGTGTAGTCACTGGTATTAATATCCGCGGGGTTGCGGCTTTTTGTATAGGTTACAATATCGGTTTCCACACGCTGCAGTTCCTTGCTCTTCACCACAGGCGCATCTTTGGGCAATCCGGTGCCGTAGATCCACGCATTCAGGTCTATCTGCCCGGGATGCTTATTGAGCAGTTTTTCATTCAGGTAGGCGATAAAACGCGTAGTGTTCATGGTCTGGAAGGCATGCGTTTTGAAATAGTCATTCAAAAAGGCATCCCAGGCCGTGCGACCCACCACTTCCTCTATGCGGCGCAGAAAAAAGCGGCCTTTTTCGTAGGCAATGTCGGTAACACCATCATCGGGGTTGCGGCCGTCGAGGTTCAGAAACAGCTTGGTTTCGTCGGGGGCGGTTTGCATGAAATCATCGAGGGTATGCTGCAATTCACCACGGCCAATCTCTGCCAGCATTTCGGCATAATCGTGGCCGTAAATTTTTTCCATGATGCGCTGCTCGAAATACACGGTAAAGCCCTCATTCAGCCAGAAATCGTTCCAGGTTTCGTTGTTAACCAGGTTGCCGCTCCAGCTATGCGCCAGTTCGTGCGCTACCAGACTCACCAGACTGCGGTCGCCGGCAATGATGGTGGGTGTGGCAAAGGTGAGCACAGGATTTTCCATGCCGCCAAACGGAAAACTCGGGGGCAGCACCAGCACATCATAGCGGCCCCAGGCATAAGGCCCGTAGAGCGCTTCGGCGCTGTCTATCATGCTTTGCATGTCGGCCAGTTCCCACACAGACTGCTTCAGCATGCCGGGCTCGGCATACACTCCACTGTTGCGCCCCAGCGAGGTAAACTCCACATCGCCCACCGCCAGCGCCATCAGGTAGCTCGGAATGGGTTTGGTCTGCTTGAATGTGTATTTGCCTTCAGCGTTTTTGCTGGTAGGGTTTTCGGCACTCATCATGGCCATCAGGTGGGGCGGCACTTCTATGCTGGCATCGTAGGTAAAGCGCACGGCCGGACAATCCTGCAGGGGAATCCAGGTGCGGGCCAGAATGGCCTGACTTTGCGAGAATAAAAACGGGTTCTTTTTATCGTGGGTTTGTTCGGGCGACAGCCATTGAAGGGCTTCCGATTCGGGGGTGGTGTGGTAGGCCACAGACACTTCCCTGGTATCTTTTTCAATGGGAATGATGAGAGCAGCGCCCAGCACGGTGTCTTCCGGCCCTATTTCAAACTTCACTTCTTTGTTGTCAACCGCCACATGGTCCACCTTCAGGGTTTTATGGTCCAGAATGATGTGCGAGGCCCCGGCAGTATTCTCTATTTGCAGGGTGGCGGAGCCCCAGAGTTCTTTTTTGTTGAAATCCACCTTCAGGTGTAAGCTCAGGTGTTTCAGTTTCACCTCTTCATAATTGGAAAAGCTATGGTTTTTAACGGTCATTTTCTTGGGTTTGGGGGTGGTGCAGGCCAGCAGGCAAGCCGCAGCAAGAAACATCAGGTATTTCACAATGCAAATGTGGGGAAGGAATGGGGAAATAAAAAGTTTTGGAAGTTTGGTTTTGTTGGTTATTTTTGTACGATTATGTACTACTTTTTAATAGCAAACCATATTCAAAAGGATGGGTTTGGGGTTGGGGGTAGTGCATATATATTAGGTTATACACCATTTTAAAAAGACAACCATAAAACTATAATATATGTTAAAATTATTTATCAGCTATTCACATAAAGACGAAACATTAGTTTCAAACTTTATTAGTCATATCGCACCTTTAAAAAATAATGGTGTTGTTTATGAATGGTATGACAGAAAAATAGAAACGGGTGAAGAATTTCAAAAAGATATAGACAATAGCCTTGAAAATGCTGATATAATCTGCTTGATGATTTCGAGTAATTTTCTTTCATCTAATGCTTGTCTAAAAGAGAAAGATGATGCTTTAATGCTAAAAATCAAAAAAGGCA
>JBEDNI010000230.1:0-3164 GCA_041170685.1 Bacteroidota bacterium
GTCACCGACCGCATCGTGGTGCTCGACTTCGGCAAGGTCATCGCGAACGGAACACCATCAGAGGTGCAGAACAACCCCGACGTCATTGCCGCCTACCTGGGAGTACCCGACGATGCTGCTTGAGGTAACCGATGGTGTAAACGCTGTTTCCTTTAGTGTAGCCCATGTAAATCATGGGATAGTGAAGCACCTCGTTGGCAATAACCATGTTTGAATAACGATGAGGAACAATATTAACCATATCCCCGGCTCCCACATACCAAACAGGATTGAGATAGAACTCGGCGATCAGATTGGCAAACGACCCCTGATCTTTTTCGGTATGCAGGTATTGTGTTTCTATGCGCAGACTGCGGTTTTTGGGCATTTTTAGGGTGAGTTCTCCAAACGGGGTTAGGGTAAATACATCCTCATAAGCGTTTTCCTGCTCATAACGCGCCTGGTTGTACTGAATGCTTTGCATACCCAGTTTGAGCTTGGCTTTTTTACTCAGCGTCTGAATAATTTCACCGTAGTACTCCCTGAAAAGTACAATCTCCTTGTTGTTTTTTCCATTGTTTTTAAGGGATTGCACGTAACTTCCATTGAGCGTTATCTGGGTTCCCTTGCGGGGTTTGATATCCAGTTCGCCCTGTATTCCGTTTTCACCCAATTCCTGCGCAGGTGCATTGTATCGGGCAAGCAAACGATACGTGTTTTGCCTTGTCATGGATGGCAGGTATGACATAATACCATTAAGCAACTGCTCATTAGGCGTGATTCTCAGCGGGAATTTATCTACATGGCGGGCCTGAAGATTCAATCCGATACTGGCCTTGTGCTTACCCCACTTCATGCCGCTTTTCCCCCAGCTGAGCGAAGTATAGTATACTTTTCCATCGGAGGATATCAATCGGTTACTCATATCGCGGATAGCTTCAGGGGTTTTGTAATTCACCTCGGCATTCCAGGTAAGATTTCCCAGATTGTAGGTAAAATAGCCATTAAACCCATACACATTGTATTTGGGTATGAACCGCTTGGCAATATCGTAAGTATTAATTTCAGCCACCAGCCCATCTATGGTTCCGCGGTCCAGTGTGCGGTTCAGGGCGCTGCTCCCGATTTGCAGTGTTCCGAATTTTGCATCCTTGCCCAGGTTGATATTGCCTTCCAGGTTGGCACCGGCAATTACCTGTTTACTGTAGCCAAATCGATTTTCAAGGTAGCCCTTCTGATTGCCTCCAAACCCTTTCAGTTTCCAGTTTTCATTAAAAGCGTATTCGAGTTTTACTCCCTGCAGGGCATAATCAATACCAATCTGACGTTGTTCATAGGCTCGGAACAAGATACCCGATCCCAGCTGATCATAGAAAGATCCGGCGGTGATTGTCAGTTTGTCAATCTGCTTGGATGCCTGCCAGAAACCAATACCATGACTGGTAATTGATCCTTGTGGATTCAGCAAGGGTGAATTGTTCAGCGCGTCATATCTCACCGTGAAACTATACCCTTTAATGCGATAATTCATAAACAGCCACGCATCCACACTGGCGCTGTTTTCCTGATACACCTTGGTGCTTGCACCAATTTTATCATCTCGCAAATATTTTTGATAATTCAGTAAAAGATTACCACTGAATTGTCCTTTATCGTCATTGCTTTGTGCCCAAAGCCAGGAGGGTGCGCATACAAGTAGGCAGTACAATACTCTTTTCAAAGTACTGCAAGTTTAAGACAAATCCGCGGAATATCGGCATAGGTAAACAAGCAAGGTACCCATCTATTTACTAAATTTGCAGGTCTGTGACAGAAACAGCTACCCAAATCGCCACAAGAAAACTCTACATTGAAAGTTACGGCTGCGCCATGAATTTCAGTGACAGTGAAATCATCGCCTCCATCATGGGCGAACATGGTTTTGCCACCACCAAGGACGAGTTTGATGCCGATGTGATTTTTTTAAACACCTGTGCCATCCGGGATAATGCCGAGCAGCGCATTCGCGAGCGACTTAAACACCTGCGGGCTAATAAAAAACAAAACCGCGATCTGATCATTGGGGTGCTGGGCTGCATGGCAGAGCGCCTGAAAGACAAGCTGCTGGAGGAAGAGAAATTGGTGGATGTGGTGGCGGGACCTGATAGCTACCGAGAATTGCCCAAACTGGTAGCCGAAGTGGATGAAGGCGGTCGTGCCATCAACGTGCTGCTAAGCCGCGAAGAAACCTACGGCGACTTAAACCCGGTGCGATTGAATAGCAATGGGGTTACTGCATTTATCAGCATCATGCGCGGTTGTGACAATATGTGTAGCTTCTGTGTGGTGCCATTTACCCGCGGACGGGAGCGCAGCCGAGACCCTGAAAGTATTTTGAGGGAAGCCCGCGAACTGGCGGCTGCCGGTTACAAAGAAATCACCCTGTTGGGTCAGAATGTGGACAGCTATCTTTGGTTTGGCGGTGGCCCCAAAAAAGAATTTAAAAACCTTACAGAGGAAGAAAAAGCCCAATCGGTAGATTTTGCCGATTTGCTGGAAATGACCGCCCTGGCTGTTCCAAATCTTCGCATTCGTTACAGCACCAGTCACCCGCGCGACATTACCGAGAAAGTGGTGCACACCATGGCAAAATATAGAAATGTGTGTAATTACATACACCTTCCGGCCCAAAGCGGTAACAGCCGTGTGCTGGAAGTAATGAGCCGAAATTACACCCGGGAATGGTACATGGATAAAGTAAGCATGATCCGCACCATCCTGCCGGATTGTGGCATATCATGCGATATCATAGCCGGATTTTGCACTGAAACTGAAGAAGAGCACCAAGACACCCTTTCACTGATGGAATGGGCCCGTTTTGATTTCAGCTACATGTATAAATATAGCGAACGCCCCGGTACACCGGCTGCTAAAAAACTCACCGATGATGTTCCTGAAGATGTCAAAGGCCGACGACTGCAAGAAATTATTGCACTTCAGAATGAAGTGTCCAAGACCAAGAATCAGGAATTTATAGGCCGTGTGGTGGAGGTGCTGGTTGAAGCTGAAAGTAAGCGCAGCAGCGAGGAGTGGATGGGCAGAAACGACCAGAATGTGGTAACGGTTTTTCCGAAGGAGCATTTCAAAAAGGGAGATCTGGTTAAAGTACTGGTGCACAGTGCGAGCACCACCACCCTGAAAGGCAC
>JBEDNI010000231.1:0-3160 GCA_041170685.1 Bacteroidota bacterium
GGCTCTTGAGGATGCAGTTGGAGACGGTGATCCGTTCGCTGCTGCGGGCATCGGGTGTGGCTTTGATGATGATGTTGTCGTCGCAGCCCCGGATCCGGCAGTTGGCCACGACCAGGTCGCGGCAGCCGTTGATGTCCAGGCCGTCGTTGTTGGGGCCAAAATCGTGATTGTCCAGAAACATCACATTGCTGCCGGG
Source organism: Bacteroidota bacterium (assembly GCA_041170685.1). GTDB lineage: Bacteria > Bacteroidota > Bacteroidia > NS11-12g > UBA955 > RGEC01. The sequence continues at coordinate 197 of JBEDNI010000231.1, forward strand.
GTCAGCATATAAATAATCATAGCGGTCGGCTGCTTTGACGCCTGCAAAAGATTCTCCTTTGCCAAACAAATGAAATGTGCCCATGGCAAAGAAATCCAGCACCGCAATGCCGCTGTTGGCCGAATTGCCGGTTTTACCACGCCAGGTGTACCAGTGGGGATTGATTTCCTCAATCTGATGCAGTTCATGGCGTTTTTGGGCCACTTCCGCAAACACCATCAGGTTGGGATTTACCTTTTTAAACGCATCCACAAACCACAGCACATCCCGCTTGGGCATGTGTTTTACGGCATCCAGGCGCATACCGTCTATGCCCATGTCAATGAACATTTTATAGGCATTGAATAAATAATTGCGCACGCTGTCGCCACCGGTCAGAAAATCGGGGGTATCGCCTGCCAGTGCACGATAATACAGGTTGGTGGTATCGTCATAGCCCTGCGCAAAGCCATTGCCGGATTTATTGTACCATTTTGCATCGCTGGTATTGACATAACTCTCCATGCCGGGCCAGTTGTAGGCCGCCAGATTGCTGTTGTAAGGTGCCGGCATTTTGGCCAGATTCGAGCGGCTCCAAATCTTTCCATCCAAGGGATTGGGGGTTATGCCATCGTATTGCCAATTGGGATTATCCAGTAGCTTATTGCCGTTTTTATCCTTTCCCCATGGCTGATTGGGATCGGTATTGTATTTAATTTCTGCACGGCCTTTAATACCATATCTACCAGCATGGTTCAGCACCACATCCAGAAATATTTTGATGCCCTTGGCATGCGCTGAATCAATCACCGTTTTAAACGTATATCCTGGCGATTCCAGTCTGGGATCTACTTTGGTAAAATCCCATGCATGATAGCCGTGATAATCAAGCGGACTGCGGTTTTGCACGATGGGGGTAATCCAAATGGCCGTAAAACCCAGGTCTTTGATGTAGTCCAGCTTTCGCACCAGCCCTTTAAAATCACCTCGCCAGGTAACATCCTGCGTGTCTTTGATATTATTGTTTACCCCCTTGTACCACGAGCACCATTCGGTAGGACGGTTATTCGTGGGATCCCCATCATAGAAACGGGAAGTAATGAGGAAATAAATGCTCTCCTCACGTATGTCCTTTTGTGAAATCAGTTTGATGGGCAAACATAAAGTCAGTATCAACAAGCAAATCAAATACCGTTTCATCGTTTCAAAAGTAAGAAAAACGGGCTTAGTGTCAAAGTGATACTAAGATAAAGAGATTTCTTTTGCAGCGCAATATATCAATCAAACCGCTCCAGACTTTTGCGCATATCATCCAGCCAGGCATCGCGCAGCGATGCCGGTTGTAACACCTCTACACGGCTACCATAGCTGCGGATAAACATGTTCAACTCCTCAGACAAGTGCACTGTTATCCGAACCCGCAATCCTGTTTTGGGATCATTTTCAAGAATCTCCTGCGTGGGGTGCAAGCCGGTTGACAATACATAGGCAGTGCTTTCCGGGGCAAACTGCAACTCCACCGCCACGGGTTCGGCATTGTTAACCACCGTAATCCCCATGGAATGGATAAAATAGGATTCCGCATCAAATGCTTCCGTATATGCATCGGTGGTGAGCATGGCTTCAGTAAACCGATCCAACCCGTAATTGCGCACCTCATTTCTGTGCTCGGCAAAGGCCACCAGGTACCAGCGGTTTTTAAATTCCTTCAGCAAATACGGACGAATGCGAAAGGATTCGCTTTCCTCACCCCCAAAGGGTTTGTACCGCACGGTCATTATTCTTTTCTGCAAGATCCCCTCTACCGCCTGCTCAAAAATGCCTTTCTCCGGCCAGGCGCCGGGTACCTCTAATTGTATTACCTGTTGATTGAGCCACTTACCCGTGGCGGTGCTCACACGGATGATTCGCTCAAGTTGCTCTATAGGACGGTGAATTTCGGCCAGGTAGGGAATACCGCTAAACTGGTTTAAAATCCCGGCAGCGTACTTCAGTTTCTCAATATCCTCGCGGCTTATGGGCACCCCGGTGATGGAATAGTCAGATGACTCGTAGTAATATCCCTTGTTTACCTTGTCATACGCAATGGGAGCCAGATAACCCAGGTCCTCATTGTTCCGCATGTTATTGATGTCTTCATCCAATGTGCGGTTGCCAATTCGATATCCCAGGCGGTTTTCAATGGCATCCAACAAATCGTCTTTACTGGGGAATGAACGTCTCTTGAGCATTTCATCAATGATGCGGTATCGTCCAAGGGCATCTTTGTTCACAGGCATAGAACGAAGGTAGAAAATATTTGTTACAAAAATGTTAGATTTTTAAAACGATTTTAAACACTGCCGCGATGGATTCACAATGCTGTGTGCGCAGCTATCCTAAGTCTCCCGACTTCGGATACTACTACCCGAAACAGGTAGCATTGCATATTTGCATGCAGCATTCACATGCATCACGCTGACCATCATCATCCTTCCCCCTTTTGCTGCATTGTACTTTAGCGGTGTATTAAAACCTATGCAACCCCACAAAGCTCCCAAAACCCTGGGTATTTTCATGAACCATACCCGCGCCCTGTTTTTTATTCCCGAAAACGGGCCTCAGCAGCCTGCCCCGCTGGAATCGGGCATTGAAAACCGCCTGCGATATCCGGGCGAGACCCACCCCGGTGCCAATGTGGGAAATCTGAGATCCACCAACAATGAATACAGCCGCCACAACCGCGAAAAAAACCAGCTGAAACAATACCTGATATCCCTTGCAGAATATCTGGAACCCATGGATGCCGCCCTGATACTGGGCCCCAAAATTTTGGTGAATCAGTTTAAAAACATCATCAACGGTAACAAACGCTTTGCGGGTAAGCAATTCAAATTTGTGCAACAAGACAAATTAAGCACTGCGGAATTTCACGTAGCCGTGAAAAATTTTGCTGCAACCCTCACTTGAGGGTTGCAACAGCTATTGAACCTGTAACATCTATAT
>JBEDNI010000232.1:0-3741 GCA_041170685.1 Bacteroidota bacterium
GTATGTGCTGACAGGATCGGCTGATGCAACAGCACGCATTTGGGATGCTTCAAGCGGACAATTGTTGCTCACGCTGTCCGGTCATGCAGGTCGAGTTAAATCCGCTTCATTCAGCCCGGATGGCAAAATGATAGTCACGGTGAACAAATATAAAACTCACCTATGGAGTGTAGAAACTGGAAAATTGCTTCATGAGTTTTCTGGCTCTGATGGGGACCCTAAATTCAGTCCGAATGGCAAAATAATAGTCAAGGTCAGTGATTATAAAGCCGAGATTTGGAATACAGAAACAGGCAAATTGCTAGATACGATTTCCGATGAGTCAAACGGAATTGTTAACGCCTCATTTAGCCCAAATGGGCAAATGATAGTTACAAATAGTTATGACAAAACAGCCGTCTGGGATTTAGCAACTGGTAAATTACTACATTCACTTTCCCCCTCAATTGGAGCCACTGTATTCAGCCCGAATGGCAAAATAATAGTTACGTTGAGTGATGATACTGCCCTATGGGACTTTAAAAACCACCAAATAAATACAGAACATGCCCGCGTTTGGGACACGGAAACTGGAAAATTGCTTCATAAGCTTTCTGGCCCTAGGCGTTTTGATGAATATGGCCCTGTCTCTTATACACATCTGCCGAATGGCAGAACGATAGTAACGGCATGTGATGATACATCTCATATTTGGGATGCAGAAACTGGCATATTGCTATACACAGTTTCTGGCGGAAGTGGAATCAATTCATTCAGTTCAGATGGTAAAATGATAGTCACGGTGACTAAAAATAAAGCACATCTATGGAGTGTAAAAACAGGTATTTTGCTACACACTTTATCTGGACATTCAAGTTGGATTACTGAGGCAATCTTCAGTCCTGACAGCAGAAGAATACTTACAGTGGGTTATGAAATCGCATATATTTGGGATGCTACAACAGGCCAATTATTGGATTCCCTTTCCGGGCATTCCGAAAGTATTGAAACCGCTACATTTAGTACAAATGGAAACAAGATTGTAACAGCGAGTAATGAAGGTACAGTTTACATTTGGGAGCTATCAAGCGGTAAGATGCTGCAGATGCTCAAAGGACATACTGATTTTGTTAATACCGCTACCTTCAGCCCTGATGATGGAAGGATTGTAACGGCCAGTTATGATGCCACAGCCCGCATTTGGGATGCCTTAAATGGCAAATTGTTGTATGTGCTGGCTGGTCATACAGGTTGTGTGAATAACGCCACATTCAGCCCAGATGGTAAAAGGCTATTCACAGTGAGTAATGACTACACAGCCCGCATTTGGGATGCCTTAAATGGCGAATTGTTGCATGTGCTGGCTGGTCATACAGGTCAGGTAAATTGCGCCACATTTAGTCCTGACAGCAGAAAATTAGTAACGGCAAGCACAGATAAAACAGCTAGGATCTGGGATGTTTTAACAGGTAAATTGTTGGATACCCTAAATGGACATTCTGAAAGTATTAAAACAATTTCCTTCAGTCCAGATGGAAAAAGGATTGTAACAGCGAGTCATGATGGTACAGTTCGCATTTGGGACTGTAACCTGGGAATTTTGTTACAAATTTTACCCTGTCATAAGCCAAATATATTAGCAAGATATGTAATGGCACAATACAACCCGGCAGGTGATGTAATTTTAAGCGTAACCGGAGATAAGTGTCTAAGATTATGGGATTCACAAAAAGCTAGCCTAATGCAGACATTAAATGAAAATGTATGGGTAGTTAGTTCTGCAGTTTTTAATCCTATAAATAACACAATTGCATCAATTTGTGCAAAGGACACTGCAAGAATTTGGGATGTAGTTTCAGGAAACCTATTACAAACAATGGTAGGACACAATGGTTGGTTACACACGATTCAATTCAGCCCTAATGGGAAAAACATCATCACCACCGGAGGAGACCACAAAACCATCCTCTGGGATGCCGCCACCGGCAAGTCCCTCTATACTCGCCTGCAGCTCACCGGTAACGACTGGCTGGTCTACGATGAAGATTATCACTTCGATGGCACGGAAGGAGCTATCAACTATCTGTACTTTGTGTGCGGCCTGGAAGTGGTGGAACTGGCTCAGCTGAAGGATTCGCTGTGGGTGCCGGGTTTGGCAGAAAAAATAATGAAGGGCGAGGAAATCCTCATCAACGACAAACCCGCGCCCAAACTCAAAAATCTGAACATTTGTGAATTTACTCCGGTCATAGAAACGCCAATGCAGGATGGCAAGAAACTGCGTTACCGCATTGTGCCGCGTAGGGGTGGATTGGGAAATACGGAAGTCATAATCAATGGCAATCCCACCTACAGCTATGCGCCCAATCAGCTGGAAAGGAAAATAGAAGATGGCAAGGAAGTATTCTACTTAAATTTAAATACCGACACCCTGCAGGATTATCTGGCAGCTTCAACCGGCGCTGCCAATCCATTGCAAGTGAAAGCAGCGGTGAAGGGTTCTGGGATCTACGGCAGGGGACAACTGTTTGAGTTGTTTAAATCAACCGGCACCGGAGAGAGACCCAAGTTTTACGGAGTGTTTGTAGGGGTGAATGACTATGGCAATCCGCAGGGCGCAAACAATGCCAACCGCTATCGCGACCTCACCTTTGCCAAAAAAGATGCCGGAGATATGGCGGATGCCGTAGAGGCCTGCGCCCGCAACCTGTTCGACAAAGACTCCTGCTTCATTTATCGCCTTAATGGGACAGCCAACACGGCCCCAACCAAAGATAACCTGCAACGCGTGCTGGGCGAAATTGGTAAAAAGGCAAGGGCTTTGGATGTGTTGTACATCTTCTTTGCCGGCCACGGCGATTTGATGGAAACCGATGGCAGCAAACAAATACGGTTTTTATTGCAGAACGCAGAGAAAAGGAATTTGAAATCGGGCAGTTTCGGGACTGAGGATTTAACCGATTGGTGCCACCCCCGAAAAATCAAGGCGCAGAAACGCGTATTTGTGTTCGATGCCTGCCATAGTGGTCAGTTTATGAATGAAACCTATGCTGCGGTTCAGGGCCGGGGTGATGATGAAGGTAAACGCATCCGTCAGCTGGATAAGTTAAAAGACCAAAACGGGATGATGATTTTGGCGGCATCGGCAGAAAATGAAAGTGCGTATGAGGATGAAACCTTAAATCAGGGTGTGCTGACTTACCACTTGCTGCAGGCTATGAAAACCCAGTCCAAAGACACCACCTTAACGGTGAGAACCTGGTTTGATGAAACCATCGAATTGGTAAAGGATTACAGCCGCCAAAACGGACAACAGCAGGAGCCCCGTTCTTTTGGAGATGGGTATTTTTTTATAGGCAATGTGAACAAGGCGGTGAGAGACAGTATACGCATTACCAAGCCTAAAATACGCATTGGATATTGTACTTTTAGTGCTGTAGATGATGAAATTGAACAACGCTATCCCATGCTGGAGAAAAAAGTGAATGATTATTTTTCTTCTGTTTCACGCAGTGGGCAATTGGTTTACTCTAACAGAAACGAGGGGGTATGCAAGGTGATAGGAAATTATTCTTTGGCAGGTTCGAAACTAAAAGTGAGATATTCGGTGGTTCAGAAAGAGAAAAAATTAGGGAATGCCGTGGAGTTGGTCATTAAGAAAGGAGCTACAGAAGGTGAGATTGCAAAAAAGATAGCAGAATCAATAGAAAAGGTAATTTTAGAAAGATGCAAAACAGACTAAAGGTTAGATATATCAAATTG
>JBEDNI010000233.1:0-3122 GCA_041170685.1 Bacteroidota bacterium
GTATAATAGCATTGACAACAATCTTACCAAACGAAAATTTTAACCCGCTCCGCGAAGTCTCCCGACTTCGGGCATATTTATTACCCTCAATCCCATCAATACGCCCTTTCCAGCAACCAGGTAGCCAATGCCTTCAAATGCGTGGTATCCACGTGATGTTCCTGTAAGGTTTCCAGTGTTTTTAGGGCTTCGAGGTAATATGCTTCTGATTTGGCTTTTAATTGTTTGTCAAGGTTCATCTCTAGTAACACCGTAAGTGTGGGTGCTACCCGCAATTCGCCTTCATACCGGTTCCAGATGGCATCAATTTTCCCATCTACATTGCCCTGTATGTACAGCCAGGTTTTCTTGCCCTCTGCAATATCCCCGCCAGCCATTTTGCCCGTTAGGTCAGGGTTGCCAAAGGCATCCAGCCAGTCGTCCTGCAACTGAAAACTCAATCCCAGCTGTATGGCAAAATCATAGAGCAGTTGCTGCACTTCGGCTGAAGCACCCGCGCACATGCCGCCGCCCTGCAGACTGCAACCCAGCAACACCGCGGTTTTCAGGCGAATCATTTCCAGGTAATCGGCCTCGGTAACCTGGCTTTTTACCGCTGAGTCCATATCCAGCTGCTGTCCTTCGCAAACTTCCCTCGCAGTTTTGGAAAGCAATTGCAGCAGTTGCATTTTTTGCAAATAATCAGAATGCAGCAATCCTTCATACACGGCAATCAGCATGTTATCACCGGAAAGAATGCCTTCCGCAATACCCCATTTTTCGTGCACCGTGGGCATGCCGCGGCGTGTGGGGGCGTTGTCCATAATGTCGTCGTGCACCAGCGTAAAATTGTGAAACACCTCCACCGAATGTGCCCACAACAGCGCATCTTCAGGCCGGCCGCCGCAGGCTTCCGCACCCAGCAGGGCCAGCAGGGGACGCACACGCTTGCCGCCCAGCTCCATGATGTAATTCATGGGCGTGTATAATGTCTCAGGGTGCCCGTAAAATCTGTTTTTGTTCAGATAATCGGCATAAAGCGATGATAAATGCTTGAGGTTTTCCAACCCTGCGAAGGTACAATAAAGGCGCGTTTTTTGGCGTATTGGCAGAACAGGTGGAAAACATGCCTGACGGTTATAATCCTTTGTTTGTTCACTTTGTCCTTACTTTGTGGTCACAATGCGCGTTTACCCCAACATTCTGAAAACCATCGGCAACACGCCGCTGGTGAAAATCAACCGCATCACCCGCGATCTTCCCTGTGAGGTTTATGCCAAGGTGGAAACCGTCAATCCCGGTAATTCCATTAAGGATCGCATGGCGCTGAAAATGATTGAAGATGCCGAAAAATCGGGCCTGCTGAAACCCGGCGGCACCATTGTGGAAGGCACCAGCGGCAATACAGGCATGGGACTGGCCATTGCGGCCGTTATCAAAGGATACAAGTGCATTTTCACCACCACAGACAAGCAGAGCAAGGAAAAAGTAGATGCCTTGAAAGCGTTTGGCGCTGAGGTCATTGTGTGTCCTACCGATGTGGAACCCGAAGATCCCCGCAGCTATTACAGCGTAAGTACACGGCTGGCCAAGGAAATCCCCAATGCCTGGAAACCCAATCAGTATGACAACCTGAGCAATTCGCAGGCGCATTATGAGCAAACCGGACCTGAAATCTGGGAACAGACCGAAGGCAAAATCACGCACCTGGTAGTGGGGGTGGGCACTGGCGGCACTATTTGCGGAACCGGAAAATACCTGAAAGAGAAAAATCCCAATATCCAGATTTTGGGCATCGATACCTATGGCTCGGTTTTCAAGAAATACAAGGAAACCGGCATTTTCGACAAAAACGAAATTTATCCGTACATCACCGAAGGCATAGGAGAGGACTTCCTGCCCGCCAACGTGGATTTCAGCATCATCGATTACTTCGAAAAAGTGACCGATAAGGATGCTGCGGTGATGACGAGACGCATACCACGCGAAGAGGGCATTTTTGTGGGAAACAGCGCAGGTTCCGCCATGGCCGGACTGATGCAAATGGCAAACCGCTTCAAAAAAGGCGATGTGGTGGTGGTGATATTCCACGATCATGGCACAAGGTATCTCGGCAAAATGTTCAATGACGACTGGATGCGGGATCGTGGTTTTCTGCCCACTGCACCCAAAGCCATCGCGCTGGATCTGGTGAAAGGCCACAGCCATCTGCCCCTTGTGACAGTGAAGGAAACGGATACCTGCGAAACCGCTTTTGCTATTATGCAGAAATACGGCATTTCACAAATTCCGGTAACCAACGAACAGAAGAACTTTACCGGTGCACTGGAAGATGCAGGACTATACGCTGCGTTGCTCAAAAACCGCGATTTGATGCAGTCGCAGGTTAAGGATGTAATGCGCAAGCCATTTCCCGTGGTTTCCTATTCCGATACCATAGACCATGTTTCTGCGCTGATAAACAAAGACAACAATGCAGTGCTGATGATGGATCTGGGCGGAAACTGGCACATCATCACGCGCTACGATGTGATTGGTGCCATGAGTGAGTAAAATCCATGCCGCTGCGTATAGATCAGATGGGCAGGAGGGTAGAGGTACCTGAAAATCCCCGCCGCATTGTTTCGCTGGTACCCAGCCAAACCGAATTGCTGTATGATTTAGGCCTCAAGGAATTAATTGTTGGGCAAACCCTTTTCTGCATTCATCCGCAGGAACATTTTAAAACCGCCACGAAAATCGGGGGCACCAAAAAGCTCAACATTCAGGCCATACGTGATTTGCAGCCCGATTTAATCATTGGAAACAAAGAGGAAAACGACCAATCTCAGATACAGGAACTGGAAAAAGAGTTTCCGGTGTGGATGAGCGATATCTTCAATTTGGAAGATGCGTTGCACATGATAAAAGAGGTTGGTGAAATATGCAACCGACGTGAAATAGCCCATGACCTGAGCCTGGAAATAGAACAAGGATTTGCATCGCTAGAACACATAAAAAAGACAGGGAAAAAGGCCCTGTATTTTATCTGGCGAAAACCCTATATGGTGGCAGGAAGAAACACCTTTATTCAGGATATGCTGCAATACTGCGGACTGGAAAACGCCATTACAGAAACAGATTCTCGATATCCGGAAATAAGC
>JBEDNI010000234.1:0-5846 GCA_041170685.1 Bacteroidota bacterium
GACAGCCTAATTATTTTATACACCGGTATAATATTCTAATTTTTCTGTAGTATGGCTCCGAACCACATCCAGACTCATTAGATTCACCAGTATTCGTGAAGCCCTACGGCGGCTGATATTGAACATCTTGCAGACCTGCGGTAGCGCTATCCGTTCATTTTTGCTTAAATAATCCAAAATACCGCGCTCTATCGGACCCATTGGAACAGTACCCGGATTCTGCTGTTTTTGTCTTTTTAAAAAATCCACCGTGGTTTTGCTGGCCAGTAAACTCTTGTCGTTTACCCTCACATACACCCACCATTTGCCATCTTCGTCTTTGGCATAATACGGTTTGTCCTTACCTGCCGGCACTTTCACCTCCAAAATGGTTTTACCCTCCGCTATATGTTCAATGATTTCAATATCGATTTCCGGCCTGCAATAAAAGTGGGCTGCCATATCCAGCATGTATTTTTCATCTTCACTCTTAACCCCGCAAATGGTTCTGTTGTCGCGCACTCCCATTAGCAGCACACCACCGTGTGTATTGGAAAAACTTACCATGGTTTTAGCAATTTTAGCCGCACTGCTCACGGATTGCTTAAAATCCAGGGTGGTACTTTCGCCATCCTTTAAATATTTTCGCAACAATGGATTCATGAGGGCAGAAATGTTCGATGGCTGAATCGATCCTCCTGTAAAATTTCATTGGCCACTTCCAATATATCAGATGCGGTAATGTTTTCAATTTTCGCGAGAACCTCCTGCAAGGTTTCTGCCCTGCCGTGTCTCAGAATTCCCTTACCAATATGAACCAGCAGACTGCTGCGGTTCTCATCGGCCATCACAATCTGGCCCTGAAATTGTTTTTTAGCAGAAGACAACTGCCTGATACCCAGCTTCTCATCACGGAGTTTTTTCAATTCCTTTTGAATGAGCTCAGTACTTCTCTGCACATACCGGGCATCGCAGCTAAGGTAGCAATGAAACAAACCTGCATCCTGGTAGGATTGATAACCACTCTCAATATGGTATGTATAGCCATATTTTTCACGTATACCAAGATTTAACCTGCTATTTAACCCTGGACCTCCAAGTAAGTTATTTAAAAGCAACAGGGGCCATTTTTTGGGGTTTTTCTCGGGATAAGCAGGCGCACCCATGATGGTGTAAGCACCACTAAAATCGGTTTTTTCCGTAGTTGATGTGGGTATATAGTTGAGGGTATGATCTTCTTTTTTTAGAGGGGGGCGGTGTTTGAGTTCTGGGATAAACCGATCTGCGTATTGTATGGCCTTTTCGGCAGCAATATTTCCCACCACCACAAATACCATGTTATCAGCGGTGTAATGTTTTTCGGTAAAATCGATAATGTTGTTGCGTTCAATATTTTTTAGAGATTCTATACTCCCCAAAATATTGTGGGCCAGTGGATGAGAACCAAAAACCTGCTCCTGAAATTCATCATAGATATTCTCTTCCGGGGTATCGAGGTACATGCTGATTTCGTCGGCGATTACTTTTTTCTCTTTGATAAGTTCTGCCTGTGGTATGTTGCTATTGAATGTAACGTCGCAAAGAATATCTACAGCTCTCACGTAGTGTCTTGCCTGCACTGTTGCATAGATGGCGGTAATTTCTTTGGTAGTAAACGCATTCATTTCGCCACCCACTACCTCCAAAAAATTCAGCACATGAATGGTTTTTCTACGGTTCGTACCCTTAAAAAGCATGTGTTCCAGACAATGGGCCAGACCGGGATGCTGATGATCATTCCGGCTACCGGCACCAATCACAAACCCGCAATGCACCAAACGGGTACCGACCACTCTTTTGTGGGCCATCCGCATACCGGAGGGCAAGGTAAACAAGGCATAATCGGTTTGCTTCATATTGCAAAGGTAGGGCTATAAAACAGTCATGCCGGGCAAAGCCGGCATGACCATTGAAAAACAGAAAACAAACTATTTTACCATCAGCTTATCGCTGAATACTCCATTGGTAGTTTGCACAGTGACGCTGTACATACCGGCGGGCAGATTTACATTCAGCTGTCCACGGTTACTACCGGGATTGATCTGAATTACTTTCTTTCCTTCGATGGTGAAAACCTCAATTTGCTGTATTGATTCAGCTGACTTAAAGTAAACCATACCGGCTGCGGGATTGGGGAACATGCGGATATTACCCAGGCTTAAATTACGGGTCGCAGAAGCTTCATTATCTTTTATCACCAGCGTCAGCACGGAATCTTTTCCGGCTTCTCCGGGGCCGTTAATGTTGCGAATACCCAGTTTAAGGGTTTGCTGTCCGTCTGATTCATTATCATCGCTTATGTTCGCCTTTCCTGAGAAATAGCTATTGTTTTTCAGCACGTTGATGGTGCGACCACTGAAATCAAAATCGCGTGGTGACACGGCAGTTCCACCAATGGCAACCACATCAAAGGTGAAGTTCTCCTCCGTGGGCAACACTTCCAGCTCAAATCGGAAACTATCTGCCAGTTCAGTGATGGTATCGCTGCTTTTGATAAAGTTGATTTTGGGCAGGGTTGCTTTTTCAAAATCTGCAATGGTTCTGGGTGTTAGCACATAACGCGAAGTGTAAGGGCTTGAGTTGTCAAATTGCTGACAAATACCCGTAATGTTAAGGTAACCCGACGGTGCAGTAGTTCCGTCCAGTTCTGTTTCAGCATCAATGTTGAGCGTATCTATGGTTCCATCGGTGTTTTGATAACGTACGTATTTAAACTGATTATTATTGAGCGCAGCGGCAGGCCATTCTGAAGGATCTACAAGTTTTACCCGACGAACCTGCACTAGCTTACTCTCATTTACTTCTGTCATGTCGTTTACCACAGTGCGGGCAGTTTTCTGTTTCCTGCAATCAGGATGATGGTATCCAAAAAGTCCATTTGAACGGTGCCCCAAAACTGCCTCACCGTACCCTGAATCATTAACGAATCTCCTACTTTGGGTGTGTAACCAAAATTCCGGGTTGAGGCAAACACGGCAATACCTCCTGTATTGTCATTGATAGCAAAGTTAAGACCCGGCGTAGCTCTCAAATTGCTGCTCAGAACGGTTCCGGTCACACGACACTTCACATTCAAAGAGTCGGCTGTAAGGGCAGGGCTGCTTTGCTTATTTACCTTGGCAATTGGATAGAGAGGTAAATCATCGCTGCTAATGGTTATCACAAATGTGTCCGGAGACAGAATGCGAGTATTTGATAAATTCTCAATCACAAAATAGATCTTCTCCTGTGTCTCAAAATCATTGTCATTGATGATAGGAATCCGAAATTCAATGGTGTCAGGAGTGAATTCATCTATGGTCGTAATTTTGGCTGAACCGAAAGTATAGTCACTGCCATCAGTAGCTGTAGACACCGCAGACAAATCGCGGAGTGTGAAATCTGAGGTAGCGTCTGAACGGGAGGCAACTACTACCTTTACAATGGCCTCAGGATCTTTTTCCAGAACGGACTGGGCTGTTGCGGCAAACCGGATTTGAGCGGGTCCATCATTGTCTGTCATCACCAATGTAAAAAGAGAGTCTGCCAATGAGGCAACACCGGAAATCTGGCGCACACAAAGTACAATCGTATCATTAGGGTCTGTTTTGAAATCGTCGGTAATTTTGGCAAAAATGGTTACACTGTCAGGGCCCGTAGTTTTACCCAAATTGAACACAGAGTCAGTATTGCTGCTACCTAGGGAGAATTCACCGGGTATAAGCGTGCTGTCGCCTCTTGATTTTACAAACAGTTGAATTTTACTAATGGTTGTGAGCGCTTTATCCATTTTGATTTTCACACCTACCTTACTGGCATTTTCTTTTACAGTTATGCGAGTAGGTCCCAACACTATATTGGGGATGTCGTCATCTTTCACATTCACCGTATGGGCCACTTCGGTGCCAATTACACAATTGGATGCTTGATCCAGTCTAAATAGGATAGTTTCCGTGTTTTCGGAAGTATTGTCATTAATCAAAGTAATTACAGTGGTATCTCTCGTTTGACCACCCGGTTTGAAGGTAATGGTTTTGGGCTCGCTGATGGTATAATCGGTATTTTTGACCGCATCACCACCGTTTACAAAAAGTCTAACCGATTGGTTGGCGTCATTGCTATATTTTCGGGTTACGTAAACTTCCGTAGTCCCGGCGTTTTCTGTGGTAGTGGAAGATCTGGACCAAAACTCTACTAAAGGTGATGTAAGTGCTGCCTCATCAAGTCCAAGACCTACCGGAGTAAGTCCCCCTTTTGGGTTTACGGTATTTTTGGCATTAGGCCCCCAAACGCCATCTGCGTCGGAATTGGCATAAAGTTCGCGGGCTGTTTTAAAGTCATAACTTACCACTCTACGCACCCCGTTACTATTGGTATTCGGCATAATAGCACCCCAGTGGCCGGATTTTCCGTTTACACTGTCAGTATAGTAAGGAGCAACAGAAGCCACTGATATACCTTCCGACTCTGCATAACTGAGTGTTAACGGACGATCTAGTCCTACCACATCATCATAAGTAGCAACAAAATTGCGGGCAGCGGTCATGGATTTGCCCCATAACGCAGTACAGAAACTATCACCGGTATTGGAGGTGGATGAAAATGCAAGAGCCCGCATCGAATCCTGACAATACATGCGGTGGGTTGTTGGTCCTGTTCCACCACGCGCCGTTATCCCAAAATAAACGTGCTTTCCAGATGCAAATCGGGTATTGGTTGTGTAAACGAATCCAAACCACCCTTCATAGGAGCCGGTTTTATCCGTATAGAAAGTATCCACAGTAGCATTATTTGTCCAGCTTGGAAACGTTCCGGCTGAGTTGTATTTAAACCCATTGGTATCAACCATCAATGCATTCCCTGCACCGGCAAAATCAGAGTTTAAAGCAAGGTCGGTGGCTGACATACCCCGGGTCGAATACTGATACATTGTATTAGCGTCGAGGCCCACTATACGCAACCTGCAAACCACAGGCAGTCTACCGGACCCTGAACCCATGTACTTGGGAACGATCAGTCCCTGAACCCGGGTAGAAGAATACTGTGCTGAAAGCTGCAATACAACTGACAACAACACCAATATGGTAATTTTTTTCATGATGGATTAGATAAGAGGCAAAAATACCAAAAAAGACCGTTATTGCCAATTAAAACAGTATAATTCAGGCGCTCAATCTTTAGCAAATGCAATGGTTTGTATATCAATGCAAAGCGCACCTGCCTGCATCAATACCCGGACACACGCCTCCAAGGTGGCACCCGTTGTTACAACATCATCCACCAACATTATTTTCTTGCCCCGTAAAGCTACACTATTTGTGGCCATGAATACCTCCTCCACATTTCTCCATCGCTCCCACCTTGATTTGCGGGTTTGTGTTTGGGTAAACGTTTTCCGTATCAAGATTTCGGTGTTCACGGGTAACTGCCATTTTGCCCCCAACCCTTCGGCAAATGCCTCACTTTGGTTATAACCACGCTGTTTTTGTTTGCGGTGGTGCAGTGGCACCGGGATTATCATGTCCACAGGCTCAACCCCCTGAACGGATAAGTCGGCGGCATATATTTCCCCCATCCACACCGCCAGATCCCGATTGTCTTTGTACTTTATTTCGTGCAATAAACGGCGTGTGATACCACCGCGTCGGAAAATCAAAAATGCCCCTGCATTGCGAATCGGTATTCGGCCCCGAAACATATCAAAAACGGGATTTTGGACAGGATTCACCATCCGTGCTTTGGGTAATTGACGAAGACAAAAACTACACAGCTGCCGCTCAGACTTAACCAGCGCCAGGTGACATAGCACACAAACCCTAGGGTAAAACAGCCGCATCAGACTGTTTAGT
>JBEDNI010000235.1:0-3315 GCA_041170685.1 Bacteroidota bacterium
GTCCTATGGAGTGTATACGTGTAAAAAAATAAACAATACGTATAAAGCGCTAAGGTTGTTAGTTTTGCTCGGTTTTAGCAATTAATGCCGGGAGTGTTGTGCAGTTAAAAATTTACTTTAACACCCATATTGAAACTCAGGGGCATATTGGGTCTGAAGCCCTGAGGAAGGTTTGATACAATGGCTTGGTTGTTTGTGATGTTATTGACCAGGCAAAAAGCGGTAACATTTTTATTGATTCTGGCATTTGCAGAGAAGTCAATAATCACAAATCCTTTAATGGTGTTAACACCGGCCATGTTTACGTTTTCTGATGGGGTAACTTCACCATCCTGACCCGGTTTCACACGGGTATCGCCGGTATATCTGCCGATGGTAATTAGGTGAGGGGTAATAAATGGAATGAAATCACCCTGTTTAATAGGGCCATTGCCCCAGTCACCGCCACCGTTAATAAAGGAATCCTGAAATGTGGCCGAAGTGTAGGTGTAGGCAAGGGTTACGGGCAGTTTTGTAGTGTGTTTGGTAGCCTTGCGATGCAGGATGTCATAGCATAAACTCAGCTCTACCCCTTGAATTTTCGCCTTACCGGCATTGAACATATCGCCCGTGCCTGCACCGCCTCCTGAAATATTGTCAGAACCTAAAATATTTCCATAATTGTTCAGGAAAGTCGCCGTTTGTAGGTTTACACCCTCGGTTTTGTATCTGAATCCTGCTTCGTAGTTCATGGACGATTCCACAGCGGCCTGGCCGGTGTTAGAGGTTACTGATGGCATTCCCGGGGGAGAGAATCCTTTGTGCAGGCCACCGAACAAGCTTGCCGCTTTATTAATGTCGTAATTAAATCCTAAACCCGGCAGTATTACTGTAACATCATTATTTGCGGTTTTGAGGGCAGTTCCGAGCCGAGCGTTGTCTGCATTTCCGTAGTTGCTAAAATCCAGGTTTATTTTTTCATAACGGATTCCGGGGCTGATTTTTAAACGATTAACGGTAATGTCGTAACGCACAAACATGGCCAATGCGTTTGCGTTTCTAATTTGATTTTCCTGATTGCCTTTTGTGCCTTCAGAAGTAAGAATCATGAGCCCTTGAGCCATGTTATACAAGGATTTGGTAGCATATCGGTCAGCCCGGTCGGCATGCTGTCGGGCGCCAATATTTACTTTATGGGAGATGGTGCCGGTTTTGAAATTGTATACTGCATTTATCTGCAGGCCCTGAGAAACGTAGGTTCTGGCGGCACTCTGGAAATCAATGACTCCGTCTGCCTGGCCTGTCATAATGTCGTAGGCCGCTTTCAGGGTGCCCGGATCGTTGAGAATACTGTTGATGCTTTGCCCGCCGAATGTGTTTGCCCGGGCCCAGTCTCTTAAGGTTTTTGAATAATAGGCGGTGGTATTGATTACAATTCCTTTTGCCGGCGACAGGGTATGGTGTAAAGAAGCATGCTTGTGGTTCATATCCAACACATCTTTTTGGGTGCCGGCATATCTTCTTATGGGGTTATTTTGGTAATCACTGTACGTTAATCCCAGGTAGGTTTCATTTCCCAGTTCTGAACTGTTGACCAGTTTGAGGGTTAGGGCCTGCGGTACTTTGGCGCCGGTGGAGGTATGCCAGCGGAGTTTTCCCATGATGTCGCGCCTGTCAAACCCGGTGTTACCACCGTTGTCTAATTCTTTAAATCCGCTGCTGCCAAGCCGGTTAAACTCAAAAACATAATCAAAGTTTTTTCTGCTGTCACCCACCCAGATTCTTTGTTGGTTGGTGTTGAAGCTACCGTAGGAGAGTTGTGCGTTTCCTGCAAATGAGTATGGGATGGCGGTAGACAGCAGGTTCACTGCGCCGCCGATGGTGTAAGGGCCGCAATTGATCTGGCTGCTGCCTTTCAGGATTTCCACGCCCTGCATGCGGGCAAAGGTGGGAAAATAATAGGCCGAGGGGTCTGCGTAAGGAGCCGGCGATATGAGGATGCCGTCTTCCATTAGCGTTATTTTGGAACTGCGGTTCACGGGGGTGCCTCTGAGCCCGATGTTGGGCCTCAGGCCAAAGCCCTCCTCGTCTCTGATATTGACTCCGGGGACGGTTCTCAGCACATTGTTGATGTTGGGCTGGTTCAGGTTTTCCAGTTTCTTTTGGCCGATGTATTGGCCCGAACCCGGCAGAGCATGGGCCCGGTCACCCAGAATGGTCACTTCTTCTTGATCCCTGATATGCAGAGTGTCTTGCACTGCAGGTTGTGCAAACAGGCTGGAGATACTGAATATAGAAAGAAACGACAGGGAACGGCGCATGAGGGTATTACGTGAAATGGCAACTACAAAATTCACCTTTGTTTGGTGCGGTGCAGTATAGAAAAGCGGAATTCTGTTTTAGGTATCGGGAAAATCCTATGCTGAAATGGGCTAAGCCGGAGTGGGCGGCGAACGCCGAGCTGGAGTGAGATATTATATTTCCTTTTTGTTCACCAATAATTTCACCTGCTCCATCAGCTGTCTGTTCTGTTCCTGCAGTGTTTTTATTTCGCTTCTTACATCTTCCATGGCAATGCGCTCTTTTTCTTCAATTTGTTCTTCCATTTGGGTCATTTGATCAATGAAAATAGAATTGATGAGAGACAGCCCCAGTATGCTACCGGTGAAAACAATAAATACAAAATAGAACTTGGTAAAGTAAAGAAATGGCCCTGAGGAATGATTCGAAATTTCTGCTACTACGTCTGAGAATCCATCGCCGCTAAATATTTTAAAAATGGTAAAAAAAGCATCGAAAGCATCATGAAAATATTTGGGGGCTACGTGTTTAAATAAGCTTACAGAAATAATAGAAATGATGGTGGAATAAACCACAAAGGCAAAAATGATAAATGAAATGGATTTTAGGGCTTTGAATACCTGTTTGCTAATTCTTTTTCCGTTGGGGATATATTCAATAATTCTTAAGAATTTAAAAACCCTTAGTGTTCGCAAGGCAGTAAATCCGGCAAAATATTCGAAGTGATGTGAAAACAATATACCAACACTCGGTAATGCCAGCAGCACAGAGAAAAAGTCTATTTTATTCCAGTGGTCTTTTAAATAATATTTCAATTTGTTTTTCCCTGGCTGATCATAAATTTTGATAGATATTTCGCATAAAAATATACCAGTAAATAACACATCCAGATAGTCGAGAAGCAGATAATAGGGTTTAAATAGATCGAAGGTGTGAAAATAAATGACGCCTACATTCAATAAAATAATGATGAGTAGGAGTTTTTCATTGTAAAGGTATTTGCGCATGTAGTCCTATTTTTTTGTGAAAATAGGG
>JBEDNI010000236.1:0-3057 GCA_041170685.1 Bacteroidota bacterium
GTACCGATGAAGGTTATTTTACCGAAGGCGGTGCTTTGGAAGTGGGTGAAGCCGGCACCCGTGCCGTTACACGCTCTTGCGTACTCATACTGTTTGCCGATTTTATCATAGCCAAACTCATGCTGTAATTATGATAGAACTGGTTAATGTCAATAAGAGTTTCGCGGACAAACAGGTTTTGTTTGATATCAATGCCAAATTCGAACCCGGCATTCCCAACCTGATTATTGGGGCCAGCGGCGGTGGTAAATCGGTATTGCTGAAATGCATGGTGGGCTTGTTTAAACCCGAAAGCGGAAGCATCAATTACGACGGGCGCGATTTTGTGCATTTACCTTATGAACAGGTACGTGAGGTTCGTCGTGAAATCGGTATGCTGTTTCAGGGAACCGCCCTTTTTGATTCACTGACCGTAGAGGAAAATGTTGATTTTCCGCTGAAAATGTTTGGCGAAATGACCCTCGAAGAACGCAAAGACCGCATCAATTTTTGCCTGAGCCGCGTGGGACTTGAAAACGCCAATAAAAAGTACCCGGCTGAAATTTCCGGGGGCATGAAAAAGCGCGTGGGCATTGCCCGGGCCATTGCCCTGGAAACCCGTTACCTTTTCTGCGATGAACCCAACAGCGGCCTTGATCCCATTACCAGCAGACGTATCGACGAATTGCTGCACGATATCACCCGGGAATTCAACATCACCACCGTCATCAACAGCCACGACATGAAAACCGTATATGACATCGGCGAGTCTATTACCTTCATTTACCAGGGTAAGATATGGTGGCAGGGGCATAGAAACGAGCTCGATGCAACCCGGGCTCACAACCCCGAGCTGGATGCATTTATAGCAGCCAGTCAGTTCTGATTTATTTGTTCATTAAATTTTTGTAGAGTTTTACAATGCCGTATATCACACCGGCAATGATGAGAAAACCTAAAACCAAGGGTAGATATTTCATCGGGAAGTTGTTTTTTTAACGTGTTTTAATATTAGTCGGTTGGAAGCATCATTGGAAAGACCCGTTACTTGATTCTGATACAGTCTCAAACTTTGATCGTAATACAACACCAGCACCGGAGCAGACTGAATTAAAATACTATCAGCCTTGTGCATAAGTGAATAGCGCTTGTCACCGGCGGCAAACGATTGTCGGTAGAGATTATCAAATTCGGGATTGGAAAAATGTGAATAGTTGGGACCATTCGGACTAAAATTACCCGAATAGAAACAGGCCAGGTAATTTTCGGCATCCGGCACATCAGCAATCCATGAACCCCGAAAAATGCTGAGGTTACCCTTGTTGCGCATTTGGCGGAGCATGCCTCCCGTCTGCACATCTATTTTTATATTAACCCCAAGATCAGCCCACGATTTTTTTAGAAACACTGCCATATCAAGGTAATCTGCAGTGGTGGTCAGCGACAGTTCCTGCAGGCCCTTACCGTCTCTATATCCAGACAGTGCCAGTTCCTTTCTTGCCAATTCAGGATTATAGGACAATCCGTATGTAGTTTCTTTCAACAATACTGGAGGAACAAACCCATGATTACCGGCCGAACCCAGTCCATTGCGCAGATAGCGAATCATGGCCGTTCTGTCTACTCCCAACGCAAGGGCACGTCTCAGATGTACATTAACCAAAGGATTTGGCTGTTGATTCAATGTATCGCCCAGCCAGAAACCCAGATATTCGGTGTTCAGAAATGGCTTTTTCATCATACCAAAACGTCCTTTGTATTTGGGATTCAGCAATCCATCACGGGTTAATAGCTCATCTTTGAAACTTCCCTCTACCCCATTGAAAAAATCATATTTGCCAGCCACAAACTGCATAAAAGCGGTTTGTTTATTCTTGATAAAATCCACATTAATCGCTTCTAAGTATGGAAGTGACTGACCATTTACTTTCTCAAAATAACGAAGGTTTTTCCTCATCACCAGTTTCACGTCTTCCTCCCAATATTTGAGGTAGAACGGACCTGTCCCCACCGGATGATGCCCGAAATCAGGCGCGTTTTTCACATATTTCTCAGGCAAAATACTACAATATACTGTTCCAAGCAGAGACAAAATAGTAGGATCGGGGCTTAAAAGACGCAACACGAACACCGAATCGCCTATAGTTTGAAAGGCCTTATTAAGGTCGGCATCTATTTTTCCGGAAAAAATCCAGGCGGACGGAGATGCGGTGGAAGGATTAGCAATGCGACCAAATGAAAATGCAACATCGCCGGCTGTTACCGGCAAAGTGACTGAAGTATCGATGGGATTGATGAAGTAGGCCTTCTTGCGTAAAAAGAACTTATACACAAGGCCATCAGCACTCACCTCCCACCTGTAAGCCAGTGACGGCAAAGGTTTCAGGACAGAATCCAGCTCCACAAGACCATTGTAGATTTGTTGTGCTACCCAAATTTCAGATTGCGATTTAATATAAGCAGGATCAAGCGTGGCAAGGGTTGCGTCCTCATTATACCTAAAAATGAGTGAATCAGAATAATTATCCACATTTTTACAACCACAATTCCCCAAAAGCATGTAGATAACTGAAATCACAAGCCCTGTAAACATTGGGCGGGCAAGGATAATTTTGCCAGACTGAAGAAGACGCAAATGAAAGTTACGTACTACGGACATTCCTGTTTTGAGGTGGTAAGCGGTGGCAAAGCTATGCTATTTGATCCGTTCATCACGCCAAACCCATTGGCAACTTCTATCAATATATCCACCATCAATCCCGATTACATGTTTATCAGCCATGGGCATGAAGACCACGTGGCAGATGCTGTAGCGATTGCAGGCCAATCCGGTTGCACCTGCATTGGAATATGGGAAATAACCGCATGGCTAAGATCGCAGGGCATAGAAAATGTTCACCCCATGAACATAGGTGGAAGCCGTGAATTTGACTTTGGCACCGTTAAAATGGTTAATGCCATCCACAGCAGCACATTGCCCGACGGGATGCCCGGAGGGAACCCAGCAGGATTTATCATTCAGAATGCAGAAGATTGTTTTTACTACGCCGGTGATACAGCCTTGCATTCCGATATGCA
>JBEDNI010000237.1:0-4555 GCA_041170685.1 Bacteroidota bacterium
ACTAAAGACTATATTTGCAATCAAAAGAAAATAATCATAAAAAACCTATGAAAAAATTATTACTTGTTATCGCTGCCACCATCACAGGTACCTGCTCGCTGATGGCTCAGCAAAACAATCTGGGAGATGGAGCTCAGCAGAGATTGAATCGCACTGACAATTTACTGCCTGTAAACGGGCAAAACAAAACACTTTCCCGCAGAACAGCAGGCAATGGCTGGTACGTTGCCGCTAATGAAGCTCGCGCTGCCGGTGAAACTTACCAATATTTTGGTGATTTTCATATATGGCCGGATTCTTTGCCCGTTTTACGTTACGCCACCAACAAAGACCACGCTTACATACACGGTGTAGGTTCAACACTTGATCCCAAGGCGGATTATTTCACCACCCGTTTGTCTCAGTTTCAGAACTATACCGTAGATACTTTCTTCTTCCTTTACAAGTATTATAATCCGGTTCCAAGCCACACTGACTCATTGATTATCCAGATTTACAACGACAGCGGATTTTCTAGACTACGCTGGCAGACCGGAGAAACTACCTATGCTCCTGCACTTAAAGGCCTACGTAGCCCTAAAGCCATTCGTGAAATTGGTTACCTGTTGGATACCGGCGATAATACAGCAAACTTCTTCGCACAAAGCTCCGCTTCATACACAGGTGAATTTGTAGAGGTATTAAACCCTCCGGTGGCAATTCGCGATATGAATGCAGCTAACCGCACCGGATTATTCGGTTTTACAGCCTTCATGAAGCCCAATTATTCATACAACTTTGGAGATACTTTGATTTATGGACGTGACTCCAGTCGCGCAACAGACCCCGTAAACAAAATCAGTGCATTCCAACCCTACTGTGTACAGGCACAAACCGGTCTGGAAGGTCTAGGCTTCTATAACTATGCCCTGATAAATTTCAGCGGTCAGCGTTACTCTACCCGTCAGGATGAGTGGTTCCTGCCTTACAATATTCCTTCAGCTAAACGTATTTACCTGTATTCAGGTTTCCATGTTAATTATTTTAACCTGGGCAACAAGCGTTTTGAGAATACCGGCGCTGATATCAGCAATGTGTACCCCAATCCGGCTGCTAAAAATAATGATCTGATGGTTCAGGTGAAACTCAAAGAGGCTACAGACGTAATGGTTGATATATTCAATGTACAGGGCCAGAAGGTGAAATCTATTGCCAAACAGCATTTTGCTGCCGGTACATCTAGCATTAGCTTCAATGTGGCTGAATTGCCCGCAGGTTCTTACTTCGTAAGAATGTCAGGCTCATTCGGATCTGTAAGCCAGACCATGCTCCTGAAATAATTTTTAAACTACCAAGTAAAAAGCCGTCATTCGTGACGGCTTTTTTTGTGTTTATTGTAGTAGATTGCAATCACAAAAACACTCCATGTACTTTCAGGCTCGATTTCTTTTTATATTCATAATAGGCACAATCAGTGCCAACGGAATTGCACAGCAACTGACAGGATTACAATTTTCTAATTTTAATGGAGTACATGCCATTTACACAAACCCCGCCGGATTGGCAGACGCACGATTTAAAAAACACAGCAATGTTTTTACAACTGCTGTGATGTTTGCCAATGACTATGCAAAACTGGAAATGCCATTCACCTTCAAACAATGGATTTTTGGCAATGTTCCTGTAGATAACAAAAATGCAGAGGGTAAGATAGATTGGCAAAGCAGCTGGATTAAAGAAAATGTGAATGGGAAACCCAAAAATCTGTTTTTAGGGCTAGAAAATCGAGGACCGGCCTTCATGAACCGGATCGGGAAAAATGGGGCTTTTGCCATTGCAACCCGAACAAGGAGCACGTTTCAATTGAATCAAGTGGCTGAACCATTAATCCAATTCGGCAAATCCCTTTTGGATAGTCAGAGCGTTAAGCTTTCATCCTTGGCTGACAACCGTTTTACCATGAATATAAACGCCTATCAGGAGTTGAGTTTCTCTTTGGCTAGGGTGGTTTATAACAAGAAAATGCATTATCTGAAAATAGGGGGAAGTGCAAAATATTTGATTGGACTGGGCTCGGGCTACATTGTTAACAATGGGATTGAATTCAATGCAATGGGAGGTGATAGTGTCACTATTCAAAAATCGGATGTTTCGGTTGGCTATACAGGAGGATCTATTCTGAATAGGTTTAGTGGTGGAATTTATCAGTGGGCTTTGCCATCGGTTTCCGAAATTACAGGAGGAGGGCTGGGTTGGGACGCCGGTTTTATTTACGAATATCGCCCGAATAAAACCGACAGATTAACATCTGCGAATCGCTATCTATATAAACTAAGTGTTTCACTGATTGACATGGGTTCGGTAACCTATGGTAAAAATGCAAGTACATTCCGCATTAGTAATCAGGTGCCGGTAAAAATTCATGTTGATAGCGGATTTACAGCTGCTTTTGCCCATAATCTCGATAGTGGTATACGTTTTTCACGCACATTTGCTCAAAATAACTTAAATTATGAAGAGGGATCAGGTAAGATTACTTCATCCATACCCTCAACAGTCATCATGCAGCTGGACTGGAATTTGCTGAAATGGTTTTACCTGGGAATCAATTGGAATCAGGCCGTGATTAGCAGACGAAAAATTGCATTACGGCAGCCGTCCTCTTTGATTATTATTCCAAGAATTGAAAATAAAATTGTTGAATTTGCAGTGCCGTTATCGTTGTATAATGACTATAAGAATGTGGGTGTGGGAATGTTTATGCGTATGGGCCCGATTTTTTTTGGAACCGATAATTTAATTAAATCCATTACCGGAAATAGTTATAGTGGGCTGGATTTCTATCTAGGAGTTAGCACGGGTTTGGGAAGTAAAAAAAGTAAAAAGCAGCGTTAATCCAATATGGTTCGTTGTATTGAAGCTCCCAGCGGATTTAGTCTCTCCTCTATGCGCTCGTAACCACGGTCTATTTGTTCGATATTGCGAATGGTACTATTGCCTTTTGCACTCATGGCGGCAATGAGCAAAGCGACTCCTGCGCGTATGTCGGGCGATGACATGGTAATAGGATCGCAGAGTATTATTTGTGCACCCATATCAATGAGGTTATCAACGAAAAACAGACGACTTTCAAACATCTTCTGATGGATGAGTACGGTACCTCTGGCCTGAGTTGCTGTGACCAATGCTATCGAAATTAAATCTGGGGTAAAACCGGGCCATACCTGGTCAGAAATGGTAAGTATACTGCCATCTATGAAGGTATCAATTTCGTAGTTCGTATTTTCTGGAATATAAATATCATCTCCCTTAATCTCCATCTGAATGCCAAGACGTTGAAACATTCTGGGAATGATACCCAGCATGTCTATGCGGCAGTTTTTCAAGGTGATTTCGCTCTGTGTGAGTGCAGCCATGCCAATGAAACTGCCAATTTCAATCATGTCGGGCAGGCAGCGATGTATGCAACCCTTTAGGGACGTTACACCCTCAATTATCAGCATGTTAGAACCTACACCTGAAGCAAATAGGGTTCGCAGGCGGCATTGTAGATGGTTGTAGTGCCTTCGGCCAAAACAGCCGCCATTACTATATTGGCGGTTCCGGTTACCGACGCTTCATCCAGCAGCATATAGTTGCCTTTCAGCTTTTCAGCATGCACCTGGTAAAAATTGTCCTGGGGTAAATACTCAAATTTAGCACCCAGCTGAGCAAATCCTTCAAAATGCACATCCAGTCTGCGTCGGCCAATTTTATCACCACCCGGTGAGGGTATGTAGCCCTTGCCAAACCGAGCCAGTAATGGGCCTACAATCATAATGCTACCCCGTAATGCAGCACCCTGCTTTTTAAATTCAGGGGTTTTCAGATATTCCAGATCAATATTATCGGCTTTGAAACTAAACTTTCCGCGCTCTATTCTATGGGTTTTTACGCCAAGACTGCGGAGTAATTCAATCAGTTTTAAAACATCCCTAATTTCAGGAATATTCTCAATAATTACTTCTTCCGCAGTGAGTAAAACAGCACACAAAACTTGCAGGGCTTCATTCTTGGCGCCTTGAGGTGTCAAATCCCCCTTAAGTTTATGCCCTCCTTCAATCTTAAATACTTCCATAATCAGTGCCTTCTGAATCCCCCGTTATTTCTGTTAAATCTGCCTTTCTTCTGACCCCCGCGTTTGAAGAACTTACGCTGCTGGTTACTTCCACCCTGATTAAATTGTGCTGGACTGTTATCCGGAGAAACAACAATATCCTGACCTTCCGGAGATAATTTTCCTTTGGATAAAATTTTTAAATGTTCTGCAATTACATCATTACTAAGGTTTTCGTTGTTCCAGCTCTTACAGCTGTTATACATGAAAGATGCAATCAGATTTACCAAATCCTGTTTTAGTTCACCGTTGTCCATTTCTCCCACTTTGTCAACCATATCCTGTAGGTTACGCCCATAGAATCTAAACTTAATTTTAGAGTCAAAATAGGGGATATGAGCCGGTTTTTTAGACTTATCTTCTCGTGTAGGAACCGGATACGGACATTCTACATCCAAGTCAAAATTGGCAATCTGAAAT
>JBEDNI010000238.1:0-4127 GCA_041170685.1 Bacteroidota bacterium
ATTTGCCTGGAAACTCAATATGGATGGTCTTTTTCACCTGCTGGATGCAACCCGCGATACCGGCATTGTGAAAAAAGTGTACTGGCCCAGCAGCATTGCAGCTTTCGGGCCCAATACGCCAAGGTTCAACACACCCCAGTACGGCGCCATGGATCCAACCACGGTTTACGGCATCAGCAAACTGGCGGGTGAATTGTATGCACAATACTATTTCAACCGCTGGGGCGTAGATACCCGCTCTTTGCGTTATCCCGGGCTGATTGGCTATAAATCGGCTCCCGGCGGCGGCACTACCGACTATGCCGTATCCATCTACCACGATGCACTTACCACCGGCAAACACGATGCACTTACCACCGGCAAACACCACTGTTTCCTAAAACCCGGTACCATATTGCCCATGCTGTATATGCCTGATGCGCTGAAGGCCACGCTTGACATCATGCATGCGCCGGCAGAAAAGGTAAAAATCCGCAGCAGCTATAATCTGGCGGGCATGAGTTTTGGTCCTGAAGAGATTACGGCGGCCATTCAAAAGCACATTCCCGGATTTGAGAGCACTTACGAACCCGACTACCGACAGGCCATTGCCGATTCATGGCCCGCCGTGATAGACGACAGCAGGGCCCGCGAAGACTGGGGCTGGAAACCCGATTACGATTTGGAAAAAATGACGGTGGATATGTTGGAAAACCTGAGGCAGATGGGAGTTAGGAGTTGAGAGTTTAGAGTTTGACTGCGGCTGAATAAGGTTGACCGTTTTTAGGTTTATTATTTTACACTTATTGTAGCTCCATAGGAGCGAAATATTACTAGCGCCATAGGCGCGGCATATTACTAGCCCCGTAGGGGCGAAATATCGATGTTGTTTCTGCCAATATGCGACCACCTTCGGGGTCGAGCATTCCATGCGCCGTTCCGGCTATAATCATTTGACCCTTCGGGGTAGTGTCTGCCAGCGTTTTTCAAAAAGACAGGGGGTTCTGCCAATAGGACTCGGTAGCCACCATGTATCGTCATGACCCCAACGGGGTCAAACACCTCTAACCCGAAGGGCGAAAAAACCGACCCCGGAGGGGTCGTACAAACGATGCCAACCACGTTCCTATGGTTGAGAAAACGGATATGCCTGAATTGAAGTGCTGCAAGTATGGTAATCACCCCGTTAAAAAACACCATCTTGCGTATTTTTATTCGTAGATATTTATTATATTTGTGGTGCAGGGTTATTGACCTACATTTTCATTGGTGCGCTCAAGTGATTAAATCCGAATTTCATTTCGGGTCAATGCTGTTATCCCAATAACCTTTCGACTGATATAATTTAACCTACATGGAACTGGCGTTACAAAACATAGAAAGTAGAATTTTTAACCTACGTGGCCAACAGGTAATGCTGGATAGTGATTTGGCAGAAATGTATCAAACAGAAACCAAATACATCAACCGGGCTGTACATAGAAATCCAAGTCGGTTTCCGTCAGCTTTTGCCTTTCAACTTACTGATGAGGAATGGAAATCTATAAGGTTCCAAATTGGCACTTCAAGAGCAACCCATGGTGGCAGAAGAAAAGTCCCTACCGTTTTCACCGAACAGGGGGTATCCATGCTATCGGCGGTTCTTAATACAGCAGTAGCCATTGATGTAAGCATCCAAATCATACAAGCATTTGTAGCCATGCGCAGAACCTTGGGGAACTTACACGGCCTCTTACAACGCCTGGAGGGTTTGGAAATTAAGCAATTACAAACCGATAGCAAACTGGAGTTGATATTAAGTGCTTTAGAAACCAATACCTCACCCAAACAAGGTGTTTTTTTTGAAGGACAGCTGTTTGATGCCCATGTATTTGCCAGCAACCTTATTAAAAAAGCGAATAAGAGTCTGATATTAATTGACAACTATGTAGACGAAACCTCACTGTTGTTGCTCAGTAAGCGAAAAAAAGGCGTTAGCTGCACCGTGCATACCCATCTGCGTCCTGTATTGAAAAAAGACTTGGAGAAACACAACCAACAATATCCCAGCATCAATATCATTGAAAACAGTAGCAGTCATGACCGATTTTTAATCATTGATAATTCTCACCTATATCACATTGGCGCTTCGCTGAAAGATTTGGGCAATAAATGTTTCGCCTTCAGCAGAATGGATGATGTTTTGGGTGATATAAAAATGAATTTATTAAAAGTCTGAATGCAAAAAAGGACCCTTAACACGAGGGGGCTTGGAATGTGTTAAAAGAAAAATAGCGCGTTCCTCCTTTTCCCATCTCTAATTTTTCTGTATTACCTTTACCCTCATGTCCGCCGGTGCCATTACCCGCAGCATCTGGGTGCTTTCCCTGGTGAGCCTGTTTACCGACATGGCCTCCGATATGCTCTACCCCGTGATGCCCGCATACCTGCGCAGCATCGGGTTTAGCGTGGCCTTTATCGGGTTGCTGGAAGGCATTGCTGAAGCCGCCGCCGGACTGAGCAAGGGCTACTTCGGCTACTGGAGCGATATGAGCGGAAAACGCCTGCCCTTTGTGCGACTGGGCTACACCCTCAGCGCGCTTTCCAAACCCCTTATGGCCGCCATGGCGTATCCTTTGTGGATTTTTTTAGTACGTACCCTCGACCGGCTGGGTAAGGGCATGCGCACCGGCGCCCGCGATGCCATCCTGGCCGATGCCTCCACCGATGGTAACCGTGGTAAAGTTTTTGGCTTCCACCGCAGCATGGATACCGTGGGTGCCGCACTGGGACCGGCTCTGGCCCTGATATGGCTGTATTTTCGTCCCGGAGATTACATCCCCCTGTTTTTTATCGCCTTCCTGCCGGGCATCATCTCCGTGCTGCTGCTGTTTACCCTCAAAGAACAAAACAACCTTGCCCCGCAAGGCAAAACCATCACCTTTAGTGACAGTATGCGTTGGCTCAAAACTGCAACGCCCGCATACCGCACCCTTTTATGGGGTCTGCTGCTGTTTGCCTCCATCAACAGCGCTGAAATTTTTCTGTTGCTGCGCGCCAAAGATCTGGGCATGAGCGACGCCGGCGTTGTGGGACTCTACATTTTCTACAACCTCATTTTTGCCCTGCTGGCCTACCCCCTCGGTCGCCTCTCCGATACCATGGGCATGAAACGGATTTTCCTGCTGGGACTGGCCCTGTTCGCAATCACTTACCTGGGCATGGCCCTGCTTAGTTCCACTACTGCCATCATCGCGCTGTTCTTTGTGTATGGGGGATTTGCTGCTGCTACCGACGGACTTGCGAAGGCATGGATCAGCAAGGTGTGCGGCCCTCGTGAAAAAGCCGTTGGACTGGGTACATTTGCCGGGCTGCAAAGTCTGTCGTTGCTGCTGGCCAGCGTTTGGGCCGGCTTGCTGTGGGATATCGCAGGCCCTATGACCGTTTTTCTGCTGACCGCCGGCCTAAGCATTCCCGTGGGTTTGTATATCCTGTTGAAGGTGAAGGAAATCGACCTGACCGAAAAACCTTAAGTAATAGAGTATCCCTTAGCTACATAAAAATAATTTGCGAGTTGCATTACAAACTATATATTCGTTGTACAATTAATAATTTTATGAAAAACATTAATATTCTGCTATTTGCATCTATGCTGTCGTTATGTTTTGCTACCGCATGTAAAAAAGAAAAATCAAAGCAGCAGCCTGTTGCTGACTTTATTTATTCAGGTAATAATATCCCCGCTCCTTGTACCGTTACATTTAACAACATTTCTACAAACGCTTCCAGTTACACGTGGGATTTTGGAGATAATAGCACATCAAGTCAGAAGAGTCCTCAACACACCTATACAATGGGTGGCGTATACACTGTTAAATTGACCGCAACCGGTGAAGGAGGTTCTAATACTATTTCAAAAACCGTTAACATTCAAAATGCACCAACGAAATGCTTCATAAAATCGGTAACACTCAATGCAATGCCATTTACGGATGAAGCTGGTGCTGGTTGGGACCCATTTGATGGACCAGATGTTTTTATACAAATTAAAAATGATGCTGGAACTATCCTATTTGATGGTACTTCTGCAAGAAAGGAAAATATAGGATCTACTAACTTACCGATAAAATGGAATATTGCTACTCCACTTGAAATAAGCCCTTTGAATG
>JBEDNI010000239.1:0-3019 GCA_041170685.1 Bacteroidota bacterium
CCGGCCTGATAATGCTTGAAACCGCACAAACCTATGGACACATTCCATGGAGTGTGAATTGCCGTTTAATCCATTTTGCCTAAATTGCACTTGTTAACGTCACACGACCATGACATTTGACCTGAAAAACACATCTTCAAACAACATCAGCAACCGCGAAGGTTCTGATTCGGGAAGCGGCAGTAACCCAAAACAGCCGGTAACCGATAAAAAGTTTGCATACATAGACGGAGAGCAACACGAAATACGCGATGGCGAAACCATCCTCCAATTCGTGCGCCGCATTCACGGCAAAGAACTGGTACCTACCCTGTGCGACGCCCCCAATCTGGAACCCTTTGGTTCTTGCCGGGTATGCAGTGTAGATGTGGCCCTTACCGAAAACGGAAACTGCAAAAGCGTAGCCAGTTGTCATACGCCCGTTATGCCCGGAAGCTACATTTATCCGAGCAGTGAGCGGATTCAAAAACTCAGAAAGAATATTATTGAGCTGGTTCTCACCGATCACCCGCTGGATTGTCTTACCTGTGAGGTAAACAACAATTGCGAATTGCAGGAAGTAGCTGCCAAGGTAGGCGTGCGCAAGGTTCGTTACCCCGAAGGCAAAACCCACCTCGACCGCGAAAAAGACCTCAGTCATCCTTACATGACCAGCGATATGAGCAAGTGCATCAACTGCTTCCGCTGTGTTCGTGCCTGCGAAGAAGTGCAGGGGCAATTTGTACTCAGCATGGCGGGCCGTGGCTTTGAAAGCCACATTGTGAAAGGCAGTGAGGTAAATTTCTTCGAAAGTGATTGTGTAAGTTGCGGTGCCTGTGCACAGGCCTGTCCGACCAGCGCCATCAGCGATGTGTTTGAAAGTAAGAGTATTGCCAATACCGAAAAAACCCGCACCATCTGCACCTATTGCGGTGTGGGATGTAACCTGGAAGTGGCTTCAGTAAACGGAAAAGTAAAAAGCATACAGGCGCCGTTTGATGCTGAGGTAAATCAGGGACATACCTGCCTCAAAGGCCGCTTTGCATTTGGTTTTTACAACCACCCCGACCGTTTAAGAACCCCGCTGATTCGCAGAAACGGGGAATTGCAACCCGCCACCTGGGACGAGGCTTATGACTACATTGCTTCCGAGCTCACCCGCATCAAAACCCAGCACGGACCGGATTATATTGCAGGCATCAGCAGCGCACGCTGCACCAATGAGGAAAATTACCTCATGCAGAAATTCATCCGTGCCGTTGTGGGAACCAACAATATAGACAGTTGTGCGCGTGTATGCCACTCTCCCACCGCTTTGGGAATGCAGAGAACATTTGGCACGGGTGCTGCCACCAACAGCATCATAGACTTAAAATACACAGATCTCATCATGGTGATTGGTGCCAACCCCACCGAAGGACACCCGGTTACCGGCGCCAAACTGAAACAGTTTGCCATGAAAAAGACGGCCATTGTGATTGATCCCCGCAGAACAGAACTGGCAAGGTATGCAAAATACCACCTGCAGCTGCGCCCGGGAACCAACGTGGCACTGCTGAACATGATGTTGTATTACATCATCAGCGAAGGGCTGGAGGATAAGGATTTCATCCAAAACCGCACTGAAGGTTATGAAGAGTTCAAAGCCAAAGTATTGGCGCTGAACCTGGATGAAGCCGAAAAAGTGACCGGTGTTGATCGTAACCTTGTGCGCGAAGCGGCCATGGCGTATGCCAAAGCCCCCAACGCCATGAGTTTCCACGGACTGGGCGTAACCGAACATTCGTTGGGAACCTTCACCGTCATGCAAATTGCCGATCTGGCCATGATTACCGGCAATATCGGCCGCCGCGGTGTAGGCGTAAATCCCCTGCGCGGACAAAACAACGTGCAAGGCGCTGCCGATATGGGTTGTCAGCCCCACCAGGGTGCCGGCTATCTGGACGTGACCATGCCCGAAAACCACAGGAAATACGAAGAATTTTACGGCGCCAAACTGCCCGATTACATTGGATACAAAATTCCCCAGATGTACGATGCTGCGCTGGCAGGAAAACTAAAGGCATTATGGCTCATGGGCGAAGATGTGGTTCAAACCGACCCCAATACCCACCATGTAAAAGCCGCATTGGAACAGCTCGATTTGATTGTGGTACAGGAAATCTTCATGACCGAAACCGCCAAAATGGCTCACGTGGTATTGCCTGCGGCTTCATTCCTGGAAAAAAGCGGAACCTTCACCAACGGAGAACGCAGAATTCAAAGGGTTCAGCAAGTGGTAGAACCATTGGAAGGTACCAAGCCTGATGGACAAATCATGGTGGACATCATGAACAGAATGGGATACGCACAGCCTGACTATCACCCCGATACCATGCTACAGGAGATTTCGCAGATTGTGCCCTTCTTTGCCGGCGTAAAATGGAATGAGCTGGGTGATAATGGCAAGCAATGGCCCGTAGCACCTGATGGTTCAGATACCGAAATTCTGCACACCGAAAGCTTCAAACGCGGCAAGGGCAAATTTGTGGCGGCCGAGTGGCGCGAAACCAATGAGATTGTAAAGCACGGGCAGGATTTTCCGTACATCATCACCACCAACCGCGAACTGGAGCATTACAATAACGGCACCATGACCCGCAGAACGGGCAATGTAAAAATCCTCACGGAAGATGTATTGCTCATTCACCCCGAAGATGCGGCCCGCCATGACATTCAAAGCGGCGATATGGTTTGTGTGATCAGTGCCCGCGGCAAGGTTGACATCAAAGCCAGGGTGACAGATGAGGTAAAACCTGGCGTATTCTCCAGCACCTTCCACTTCCCCGAAATTGCCATGAACAATATCACCAGCAGCGAGTGCGACACCGACGCGCTTTGCCCGGAATACAAGGTGGTGGCATGCACCATTCGAAAGAGCAAGGGGCAGTATAAGGAAAGTCCGGTTAGTGTGCTGAGCTAATCAGTGCGTTGCGGATTCGACAAAACTACCCGTTTGCGAACGCCTGATTGTTGAGTTGATGCCTGTTGTAATATCAGC
>JBEDNI010000240.1:0-3016 GCA_041170685.1 Bacteroidota bacterium
ATTCAAAAACAAACCAATAAACCAATCACCGCTTGTCTTCGCAAATTTCTACCAAAACATTTCCTGTACTTTTTGGATGTAAAAAAACAATTAATTTATTGTCTGCTCCGTCTTTGGGTTCGGTATTAATTAATTCAAATCCGGCTTGTTTTTTTTCTGCAATTTTATCTCTGATGTTTTCTACTCCAAAAGCGATATGGTGAATTCCTTCACCTCGCTTGTCTATGAATTTAGCAATGGGGCTGTCGGGTCGAGTAGCCCAAAGTAATTCTATTTTGGTGTTGCCGGCATCAAAAAACACAGTAATTACTCCTTCTGAAGCCACTTCTTCGGTTTTGTATGGTTTCACGCCCAGTAATTGGGTGTATAGTGCGATGGAGGCGTCAAGGTTTTTTACAGCCACACCTATATGTTCCACTTGATTCATGACAGCAAAATAAAGCAATTGCGGTGCATGTAAAAAATTCATGCCTTCTTAAAACAGATTTGTCTGAAATGGTGTTACTTTTGCAAATTAGAATCAATCTAAATAAGTAAATGAAATTGCCCGTATATCTCGATAACAACGCTACTACCAAGGTGGATCCCAGGGTGCTCGACGCCATGATTCCTTTCTTTACCGAAGATTTTGGTAATGCAGCCAGCCGTAATCATCCTTTTGGCTGGAAAGCAGAAGAGGCGGTGGATTATGCCAGAGAGCAAATTGCCACCCTCATCGGCGCAAGTGAGAAAGAGATTATTTTTACAAGCGGTGCCACTGAGAGCAATAATCTTGCCTTGAAGGGTGTGTTTGAGATGTATGCTGAAAAGGGCAGACATATTATTACTGCCGTTACCGAGCATAAAGCTATATTGGACACTTGTAAGCACCTGGAGAAACAGGGTGCTGAGATTACCTATCTCCATCCGGCTGAAAATGGTTTGCTTTCCGTTGCTCAAGTGGAGGAAGCCATACGCCCCGATACCATCTTGGTAACCATCATGTTCGGAAACAACGAGATTGGAGTAATACAACCTATCCGTGAGATTGCTGCGATTTGTAAGAAACATGGAGTGTTGTTTCATTCTGATGCTACACAGGCAGTAGGTAAAATCCCGGTTGACGTTATGGCCGACAATATTGACCTAATGAGTTTTACCGCGCACAAAATGTATGGTCCTAAAGGGATTGGGGTGTTGTATGTGCGGCGGAAAAATCCGCGTGTGAAGGTAACTGCCCAAATGGATGGTGGTGGCCATGAAAGGGGAATGCGTAGCGGCACCCTCAATGTACCCGGAATTGTGGGGCTTGGGAAGGCCGCAGAGCTGGCACGTCTGGAAATGGATTCCGATACACAGAGAATCATCAAAATGCGGGATCGCCTTGAGAATGCGTTGCTCACCATGGAGGAATCTTATCTGAATGGCTCTAAAGAACATCGACTGCCACATACGACCAACATTAGCTTTAAATATGTAGAGGGCGAGGGCCTGATGATGGCCATCAAAGATATTGCGGTATCCTCCGGTTCTGCCTGTACTTCAGCATCACTGGAACCCAGCTATGTGTTAAAAAGCCTGGGATTGGATGATGAACTTGCGCACAGCTCACTCCGATTTGGACTCAGTCGTTATACCACCGATGAGGAAATTGATTTTACCATCAAATGTGTAACAGATGCCGTAAACCGATTGCGTGAAATGAGTCCGCTTTGGGAGATGTTTAAGGAAGGAATTGATCTTAAATCCGTTCAGTGGACGGAACATTGATTTTATTTGGAAAGATTCTAAATAGTATATAACTTTGTAATAAAACCCGATAATCCAAAAAGCAAAACGATATGGCATACAGTGAAAAAGTAATCGACCACTACAGCAACCCCCGAAATGTGGGAACGCTTGACAAGGGAAGCCCCAACGTGGGAACAGGACTGGTGGGAGCGCCTGAATGCGGCGATGTAATGCGTCTGCAGATACAGGTAAATCCTGAAACCGGTGTGATTGAAGATGCCCGTTTCAAAACGTTTGGCTGTGGTTCAGCCATTGCCTCTTCTTCTCTGGCCACTGAATGGCTGAAAGGAAAATCCGTTGATCAGGCGTTGACCATAGATAATATGGATATTGTAGAGGAACTGGCTTTGCCACCAGTGAAGATTCACTGTTCCGTGCTGGCAGAAGATGCCATTCGTGCAGCCATCAATGATTATCGTGTAAAACAGGGACTTGAGCCCATTGCTGAAGAAAAATCGCATCACTAAGCTCACAAAACTGTGCTGACCGATACCGGTGCCATAACCATAACTGAAAAAGCCAGAATGAAGGTACATAACCTCATGGCAGAGGCAGGTATAAGTGCGCCCGAGTATTTTGTAAGGGTAGGGGTGAAAGGCGGTGGTTGTTCAGGTCTTACCTACCAGCTTGATTTTGATAATGAGCCACAGACTGGTGATATGGAATTTGGAGATGAAGAATTGAAAGTGGTCTGTGACATGAAGAGTTTTTTATATCTGTGTGGCACTGAGCTTGATTTTAGCGATGGTCTAAATGGTAAGGGATTTAATTTTATCAATCCCAACGCTTCGCGAACCTGCGGTTGCGGAGAAAGTTTTGCAGTGTAACGGCATTCGGGACGACATTCGTCATTTTTCTGGCGCTTTTGATGGCATAGTTTTGTATGACTATGTCAAAAACCACCTACATTACAGATCTTCACCGCATACACATCGAATGGAATGCTCTTTTGGATTTGTCAATTGATGAGTTAAAATCATTTGAAATTCGGTTGCAGGAAATTGTCCAAGGCAATTCATCTAAAGAGACCTTGGCTCAGGTAGAGCATTTTCAAAATCAGTTTATCCGACAAAGGGAGTTGATTGATGAGCTTAGGCATGATATTCAAGAGGATGAACTTCGCGTTGCAAAAAACGCTAAGGAAAATAATGTAGCGGTTATTCATAGAAGGTTGGAAATCAACTCAGCATTGACAGAAAGGATGTCTATTTATAAAAAAATAGTTGATGAAATGAAGATAGAATAC
>JBEDNI010000241.1:0-3015 GCA_041170685.1 Bacteroidota bacterium
TCTCCCTTCCGGAAGTAGTGAGGATAAAGCAATGGTCATCCCTTTTTAACAACGCTGATACCATGGCAATCATTAAAATAGCTGAAGAAATATTCCGTAAGGAAAAAGGCCTTAAACCATCGGTAAAACTGGATGAAGCTGGATATTGGTTTAACGAAAACCGGTTTCACCTTACAGACAACTTCGGGCTTGATGACCAAGGACTGTTTTTCTTATTTAATGCCTATGAAGTGGCTTCCTATGCTGAAGGTCCCATTTATATTTCCATACCCTATAACCGAATCCGGAAGTATTTAAAAAACCCCCTATAATTTGATATGCCGAAAATGCGGCACAGTGCTTAATTTTGCGGTTATATTCGCACTATGAGCCAGCCCGATGATTCCTACCTTCTGAACGCCGACCCATCGGCCATCGATCAATTGTATGAGCAATACCGCGCCG
This sequence comes from Bacteroidota bacterium, assembly GCA_041170685.1. Taxonomy (GTDB): domain Bacteria; phylum Bacteroidota; class Bacteroidia; order NS11-12g; family UBA955; genus RGEC01. The sequence continues at coordinate 445 of JBEDNI010000241.1, forward strand.
ACAAAGAAAGCGTAGATTTTGGCTGGCGAAAATTCTTTGAAGGATTCGACATGGGCTCCGGCAAAGCCGAAGCCGGCGGACCCGTGAGTGAGGATGCCCTGAAAGAAATTCAGGTGCTGAACCTCATCAATGCCTACAGACAGCGCGGTCATTTATTTGCCAAAACCAACCCCCTGCGCGAGCGCCGCCAATACAGCCCTACCCTGGACATTGAAAACTTCGGACTGAGCAAAGCCGATTTGGAAACCGCTTTCAGTGCAGGCATTGAAGTGGGTCTGGGTCACGCCAAACTCAAAGACATTATTGATTTACTTGAGCAAACCTATTGCCAGAGCATAGGGTGTGAGTTTTCATACATCCGCGATCCCCGCCGCCGCGGCTGGCTGCAGGAGCGTTTCGAAAAAACCCGCAACAATCCTGATCTCACAACCGATGAAAAACGCCATTTCCTAAAAAAACTCAATCAGGCAACGGTTTTTGAGAGCTTTATACACACCAAATACATTGGGCAAAAACGCTTTTCAGTAGAAGGTCTTGAATGTCTGATTCCCGCACTGGATGCCGTTATTCAATACGGCGCAGGTCTGGGTGTAGAGGAGTTTGTAATGGGCATGGCCCATCGTGGGCGCCTGAATGTGCTGGCCAATGTCTTCAACAAGCAGTACAGCGCCATTTTTGGCGAATTTGAAGGCAAGGTTTTTCAAAATGAAGCGGACGAAGACTTTGAAGGCGACGTAAAATACCATTTGGGCTACAGCACCGATGTGCAGACCGCCAGTGGAAAAACCGTGCACCTGCGCCTGGCAGACAATCCCAGCCACCTGGAAGCTGTGAACCCTGTGGTAAAAGGCCTCGCTAGGGCAAAACTTGATACCAAATACGGCAACGACGTAAGCAAAATATGTCCCATCCTGATTCATGGAGATGCCGCCATTGCCGGTCAGGGTATCGTTTACGAAGTGGTGCAGATGAGCGGACTGGAAGCGTATTACGTAGGAGGAACCATCCATGTGGTGACCAACAACCAGATTGGTTTTACCACCAACTACAGCGATTCCAGAACCAGCACCTACTGCACCGATGTGGCCAAGGTAACCCTGTGCCCTGTTCTGCACGTGAATGCCGATGATGTGGAAGCCGTTGTGCACGCAGTGAAGCTTGCCATGGCCTACCGCCTGGAATTTAACAGCGATATCTTCATTGATTTGCTGGGATACCGCAAATACGGGCACAATGAGGGCGATGAACCCCGTTTCACCCAGCCGCTGATGTATAAGCTCATCGACAAACACCCCAATCCCCGCGAAATTTATAAGAAAAAGTTGCTGGAAAGGGGCGAAATTGATGCCGAACTGGCTGCTGAAATGGAATTGCAGTTCAAACAACTCCTTCAAGAAAAATTTGAAGAAGCCAAAGGCGATTTAAAACCCGGCAAAAAGACTGTCAAAGACCGTTGGGATGGCTTCAGACACCCTACAGAAAAGGATTTCAGCAAGGAAGTTAACACCGGCATAAAAAAGAAAAAACTGCTGGAACTGGGTGATAAAATCACTTCCATTCCCGAAGATAATCTGCCCATTAAAAAGGTTCAGAACCTTTTTGCCGACCGTAAAAAAATGCTGCAAAACGGCAACCTGGACTGGGCCATGGGAGAACTACTTGCCTATGCCTCTTTGCTGGACCAAGGGCACCCTGTGCGCATTGCCGGTCAGGACGTGGAACGCGGTACTTTCAGCCACAGGCATGCCGTGGTAAAAAAAGAAGACAGCGAACAGGAATTTGTTCCGCTGCAGCATATCTCGGAAAAACAGGGTCGCTTTGATGTATACAACAGCTTGCTGAGTGAATATGCCGCCCTGGGTTTTGAATACGGATACAGCTCTATGCTGCCGGAAGGTCTCACCATCTGGGAAGCGCAATTTGGTGATTTTGCCAATGGTGCGCAAATCATGATAGACCAGTTTATTGCCAGTGCAGAAACCAAATGGGGCAAATTCAGCGGTTTGACTATGCTGCTGCCTCACGGCTACGAAGGCCAAGGCCCCGAGCACAGCAGTGCCCGTCCTGAGCGCTATCTGCAGCTTTGTGCCGGCGGCAATATGCAGGTGGTTTATCCCAGCACCCCGGCCAACCTGTTTCATGCACTTCGCCGTCAGCTGAACCGCGATTTTCAGGTTCCGTTGATTATCATGAGCCCCAAGAGTTTGCTCAGACATCCCCTTTGCACCAGCAACCTGGAAGAATTTGAAGGTTCGTTCCATGATATCTACGCCGATACCGAAGTGACTAAAAAAGCCAAACGGGTATTGTTCTGCACCGGAAAAATCTACTACGATTTACTGCAGGCCAGAAAAGAACGCAACATCAAGGATGTGGCCATTGTGCGCATAGAACAGCTATATCCGCTGCCCGAATGGAAACTGCAGGAGATCTTCAATCAGTATAAAAATGCCGAATTCTGCTGGGTGCAGGAAGAGCCCCGCAATCAGGGATACTGGTTCCACCTCATGCGCTACGACTGGCCTGTTCAGCTAAAATACATTGGCCGTGGAAACAGTGCAAGCCCTGCCA
>JBEDNI010000242.1:0-2985 GCA_041170685.1 Bacteroidota bacterium
AATGCGCCTGCTGACCACCTTGTAACAGCCGTTTTCATCCACGATCACTTTATGAAAATCATCGTATTGCTGCAGGCCTGAACCACCGGTGGTGATAAAAGACAGCATCCATTGCCACTCATCCCAGGTAAGGGTTTCAAAAGCATGGGTTTGAATCACCTCTTGATATAGGTTTTCGGGGAAAAACCCTTCAGAAACCGCCAGGGTGGTGAGGTACTGTATCAGCACATCCATGGCCCTGATGACCGGCACACGGGTTTCTACCCTGCCTTCTGCCACCGCGGTTTTGAAGGCAGCCGCCTCCAGCAGTTCCATGCTGTGGGTGGGCACAAACCATATATGGCTGGTCTCACCGGGCCTGTGGCCACTTCTGCCGGCCCGCTGCACGAATCGGGCAACCCCTTTGGGACTGCCAATCTGTATAACGGTATCTACAGGCCTAAAATCTACGCCCAAATCCAGACTGCTGGTGCAGACAACTGCTTTGAGAGCCCCTGTATGCAGGTTTTCTTCCACCCAATCACGAACCTCTCTGGTCAAACTTCCGTGGTGTATGGCCATGCGCCCGGCCAGCTCCGGCTTGGCTTCCAAAAGCCGCTGATACCAGATTTCACTTTGGCTGCGGGTGTTCGTAAAAATCAGGCAAGTGTTTGAGTTTTCTATAACGGGTATCACCTTTTCCAACATGGATATTCCCAGATGTCCTGCCCATGGCAAGGTTTCAATGGTGTCCGGGAAAACCGTGTGTATGTTGGGTCTTTTTGTTATTGTACTTTGTACAATAACAGATTGAGCCGGTGGTGGTAACAAAACCCTGGCAGCTTCATCAAGATTGCCAATGGTTGCGCTGATACCCCATACTTTCAGTTCTGGTCGCAGGGCACGAAGGCGGCTCAGCGCCAGCTCCACCTGAACACCGCGCTTGCTCCCCAGCAATTCATGCCATTCATCCACCACCACCGCGGCCAGGTTACTAAAAACTTCGCTGTATCCTTTGGAAGCCAGCATCACGTGCAGACTCTCGGGTGTGGTCACCAGGCACTGGGGCATGTTTCTTTTTTGTCTTCCCCGTTCGGCAGGGTCGGTATCACCGTTTCGCAGCCCCACATTCCATCCGATACTGAGCTCATCCGCTGCCGATTGAATGGCCATGCAAATATCTGTACTCAAGGCCTTCAGCGGTGTAATCCACAGCAGGTACAATCCTTTTTTATGGCTGACACTAACCTTGTGTTCCAGCATGGCCGGCAAGGCCAGCGCATAGGTTTTGCCGCTGCCTGTGGGCGCATTCAGCAATCCGCTTTTCCCCAACCAAAAGGCATCTGCGCATTGCTGTTGAAATGGAAAACACTCCCAGTTCTTGTTTTTAAACCATCGATGGTACAGCGAAAGTATGTCAGGTTCTAGGCTCAGTTGGAATAATTTTATCAATCAACAACAGTCAACCCCATCAGGTTTTATATTTATACAATTATGCGTTAATTTGAACAAAGAAATGTGTATGAAAAAACTACTATTACTTACTTTTATTGTCATGCTGGGATACGCTCAGGCAAAGGCACAAACGGGCAAATCTCAGGTGGTGCGTGTGAATGCTGTTGCCAATGCCAATGGAACCATCACCCTGAAATGGCCTGCTGAAACCTGGTCGGGAACGTTTGATGTTTACCGCAGACCACTGGGGACTGCATCATGGGGGAATGCATTGACCAGTCTTGTTGGCACCGCCAGCACTTGGACAGACAACGCGGCAAAAAAAGGGGAAAGTTATGAATACCTGGTGGTAAAAACCAGTGGCGGTAGTACATCATCTTTGGGGTATATATGGGCCGGGAATATGGTTCCTGAGACGCCATCATTAGGTGGCATAATCCTTTTGGTCGACAGTGCATATCTTAAAGCACTGGCATCGGAAATTTCAGCTTTACAGAAACAGCTAAAAGAGGAAGGCTGGGTTGTATCCTCTATTGCCGCAGGAAGAGGTGAGAGTGCACAGACCGTGCGCAACCGTGTGATTGCCGAATACAACCGCAGAAACAGTGCAGTAAAAACCCTTATGATTATTGGCAGGGTTCCTGTGCCCTACAGCGGTAATTATCTGGCCGCTACGGGCCAGGTTTATCCCCCAGACGGGCATCCTGATCATGCCGGTGCCTGGCCCGCAGATGGTTACTATGGCGATATGGATGGTGTGTGGACCGATGCGAGCGTTACCAATACTGCAGGTTCTCAAACGCGTAACCATAACAAACCAGGTGATGGAAAATTTGATCCAACAAAGTTTCCCGGTGCAGTGGAATTGGAAGTGGGCCGCATAGACCTTTTCAATATGCCGGCATTCAGTAACGATGACACTTTGCTGGTCAAAAAATACCTGAGACGCAACATGCTTTGGCGCACCAACCGCATTGCTGCGGTAGAAAGAGCATTAATCGATGATAATTTTGGCACTCTGAATTTATCCAGCACAGGGTTTCAAAATTTTTCATGCATGTTCCCTGTCGACAGCATATTTGAAAACCGTGATTACATCTCCACGCAGAAAAGCAATTCCTACTTATGGAGTTATGGCTGTGGCGGCGGTTCAAATACCTCATGCAGCGGCATTGGCACAACCTCGAATTTTGTGGCTGATTCCATGCAGAATATCTTTACAATGCTTGCCGGATCATACTTTGGTGACTGGGATCAGCAAAACAATATTTTGAGAGCTCCGCTTTGCAACAGCGCACTCACCAGCGCTTGGGGCGGCATTCCCAAATGGTATGTACACCATATGGCTTTGGGAAAGAACATTGGCTATGGAGCAAAGATATCCATGAATAATGTGACCGATTACTGGAACGGCGGCTTTAATATGAGTGACAACAAAGTACACGTTGCTTTGCTGGGCGACCCCACCCTAAAAATGAGACACCTGTCACCCGTTAATAAAGTTACAGCCATAAGTCAAAATAATCTTGTAAAACTGAACTGGAGCAAGGC
>JBEDNI010000243.1:0-3423 GCA_041170685.1 Bacteroidota bacterium
GCTTCATATAACACATACCTGAGTATATTGCTGAGTCGCAAAACCACCTCCGGCGCCTGGTCGCTCTTCTTCAGCGTAAGCGCATACAAATTATTAAGACAATTAAATAAAAAATGGGGGTTAATCTGAGATTTAAGGAATTTGAGTTCCGTTTCTGTATTGATCTGTTGTAATCTTCTGCGTGCCTGTTCCCCCTGATACCAGTTTTTCAACAACTTTAAAACCATACTGAGAACCACGCTAAACAAGATGGAAAGCGCAATAAGAATAAAGAAATTCCACGACCAAACCATGTTTTTCAGATCGCTACCAGCTTATGAATGATGACCGAAATGGGAAATGCCGTTGCCGCAATGGTTAACAGTAGCACCACCACATACGTGACATATTGTCTGCCATACAAGTATTTATTGACGAAATAATAGTTATTTACATAACTTACAGCAGCATGAAAAATGAGGATAAGGGATGAAAAGAGCATCCATTCTCGCAGATTTTTACCCGGCTGTAATGAAATCGCAACTATAAAAGCATACAAAAACCAAAAGAATAGATGATAGAGTCTTGACTGGCTGATAAACCGGTAGGAAGCTTTTAGGATTTTTTCCAGCATTGTTACTGCAAATGCTCAGCGGCTGAGAAACAAGGACAAAAAAATGGTGCCCCAGTCCTTATTCATAAGAGATTCTTCTTCAACATCCGTATCCAGCGTGGTCTTTTGTTCCAGGGTTTCCTTATCGGAATGGGTGTTTTCCTGCCCTGAAAAATAGGTCTGAGCAGCCCAAAATCCCAGTATATTGAGGAAAAGCAGAACCAAAATCACCTTAAACTTGGCAGACAACCGGATGAACCCTGGCATATTCATATCAAAAATAGTAATTAAATTCTAAAAATCAAAATTCTAGAAGTACTTCACAAAAACATTGCCAAATGCTAATTGACTCAAAATATATGTCAAAAATCCAGATAACGTAATATTTGTCGGTATTGGAAAGCCTGTCCCAAACCTGTCAAACTGTCGCAGAAGTGCGGATTCCCCTTTTTAAATGTAGTACGACCCGGTTGATTGTGAAATACAACTTCGTTAGTATCGTGTATCACACCAAAACCACTGTTGAAAATGTAAACGGCCTGTGAATGGGCTGTTGCTGATAATAGGTTATCCGAGTATGAAAACCGTCTTTCATTGCTTAATGCCAAACCCTGATTCAGCGTTTCGGCAATGCCTGTCTGGGATACCACCGCAGACCATTCAACCCCCTTCAATTTGGGGTGCAGTGCTTCGCCCCAGAAAAATAACGGTATGTGAAAGTGTCCGGCTCTGTCAAACTGTGTTTCCGGATAACCCAGATCTCGCCCATGATCTGCTACAAAAACAAACAGTGTTTGATGAAACCAGTTTTGCTTAGATGCTTCCTGCATAAATTTACGGACGCATTGGTCGGTGTAAGCAATGCTATTCAGCAATTCTTTTTGTGGCGAGGTAGATGTATAGTAAGGTCCACCCGGCACATCATAGGGCTCGTGGCTACTCAAGGTCAGCAACACATGAAAAAACGGGCCAGTGGATTCTTTATTTAACTTCAATAGCTTATTGAATGACCATTCATCATGTGCTCCCCATTTGGATGTGAGTTGTGTCTTTGCAAAATCAGACTGATCCTGAATGTGCTGAAAACCATTTGCGTACAAATAGGAACGCATATTGGCAAACCCCAGATCTCCTCCATAAATAAATCCGGTGCGGTATCCGTTTTTAGCAAATAAACCGGCAAGCGAAGGGAGTTTTGCAGCTTTATCCGGCTCGTGCAGAATGCTTTGCCAGGGTTGTCCGTGCCATCCACTCAATACAGCAGCTAACCCTTTGTCCGTTCGATCGCCCGAAGCATAAGCCCTTTTGAAAGAAAGACCCTCTTTCTGCAGACGGTCTATATATGGCATTGCATTGTTAGTACCGGTCAGAAATTGAGATCCATAGGCTGAAAAGCTTTCAAGAATAACGATACACACATTGGGACGCGACAAATGACTGATGGGGGTTTTAACATAATCATGAGCAAAAAAATGATTCAGTAATTTCTCATCATCACCCTGTTTATAAAAATGATATTTTTCCGGGTCTATCTTCTCATTTTTATTGATAATGTAGTATAGAAAATTCCAACCGCTATTGATGGCTGCCATATTGGCAGCGGGATTGCTGGAAAAGACGGCTACACTTTGATTAATGGGAATATTCCCTACACCTCCTCTTACGACAATGCCTATAACTGCGATTGATACCAGTGATTTACCTGCTAAGTGGATGTGTTGCCGGGCGGTTTCTTTGGAGAAAGAAATTAACCTTGATATTTTTAACAGATAGCGGAAGAAAATCACAGAAAATATAAACCAGCACAAGGATAAAGTCCACCAGCCCACGCCCGAAGACGAGGCAGCTGCTTCTTTAGGGCTTTGTAAATACTGCAATGCTTGTCGGTTGAACTTAGAACCCCAGGCCAAGTACATTTCAGCATCTGCCAGATTAATAATAATGGTTATTTGCAGAAAAATCAGGCCTACCAAAAGGAATAATTTACGCGGCAATACCTCAGTTAGGGCCTTACCCAGCCAGTACATCAGTATTCCAAAAATCAGAAAATACCCAGCGAATGCCATATCAAGGGAAAACCCTGCCCCAAAAGAAAGTAACCATTCCGCCGTGGACATCTGCTGATAGGCACCTCTCAGAAATAAAAAAAGGCATCTGCCTGTCCATTGCAGCAATACGCACCAGGCGGTCAGTTTTAATACAAATGAAAAAAACCCGAACATGTCCGGGTTTTTAATACTTCTATGATTTTGAGTATGGATCAATTCAGTTTCACCAATCTGCAGGTTAAACCCTGTTGTATGTTTTTTGCCCAATAAATACCATCTGGGAGATCTGAAATGTCAAGGGTATTGCCATTCATTTCCCTGGTTATTACTCGGCCATCGGCAGCAATGAGTGAAATTGGAAGATTGGGTAACACACCGGGGATTTGAACAATGCCCTTTGATGGATTTGGATACACCACCATTGAAGCATTCGATGACTGTGAAATTCCATTGCTGGCTATGACAATATAATTGGTGCGGGTAAGTGTTCCATTGCCGTTGACATTGGTTGCAATTAATTTTACGGTGTAGGTTCCGGAGGCACTAAACTTCACACGAGGAAACTGCGAAGTTGAATCCGTACCACAGTCCCACTTGGTGGGCGTATTAGCGCTCATGTCCACCAGATTGGCTGTATCAGATAAACTCAGCATGGTTCTTACAGCAACAAAATCCACCACCGGTTTGGCAGACGAGTTTGTACTTACATTGATATAGTTATTTCGGGTAAGCGGCGAACTTCCGGACGGGTTGCTGGCTGTGAGTGTAACATTGTAAGAACCC
>JBEDNI010000244.1:0-3245 GCA_041170685.1 Bacteroidota bacterium
GTGTAGACGACGAACCCCTGGCATTGGAAGTGATGCAAACATTGTTGGGTAAGCATGCAGGACTTACCGTGGAAAGAACATTTAACCACGCCATTGAAGCCATGGATTACCTTAAGAATAACAAGGTTAATGTGGTATTCAGCGATATCAATATGCCGGGGGTAAGCGGCATTGAATTTGCCCGAAGCATTATAGATAATGGATGTGTGGTGGTATTTACCACAGCTCACCAGGAATATGCCGCAGAGGCGTTTGAAATTGAAGCCCTGGATTTTTTGCTTAAACCCATATCGCCTGACCGACTGGCCAGAACCATCAAGCGAATTGAGGAATACTTCGAACTTCGTTCTTCCGTACAAAAAGAAAATACTGAGCTGTCGGAAGGTTCTGTTTTTGTCAAAAGTGATGGCAAATTGTTGAAGGTAGCTTTTACCGATATCTGGCTGGTTGAAGCGTTTGCCGATTATGTGAAAATCTGGACATCAGACGAAAAGCGGATTGTGACATTACAGACCATGAAAAACATGGAACAGGGATTGCCCACAGACCGATTTATTCGGGTACATCGCAGTTTTATCGTTTCCATCGATAAAATTATCTCAGTGCATAGCAGCAGTATCAAAGTAGGAAATAAAGAAATTCCTGTGGGTAAGAATTACCGCGATGGATTGATGGAAATTGTACAAAGGTTAAATACCCTTAGGCGGTAACCGTTATTGTCCTAAATAGGCCCCGGAGGCCCTTGTAAGGGCATTTGAAAAGGCATCAGTATCTATTCCGGTAGGGGTTTGCGTGTTTATCCAGCCCAGCAAACCTTCGGTGGGGATATTTCCTGTGAGTTCATCTTTTGCGAAGGGACAACCTCCAAAACCCAGAACGGCGCTGTCAAAGCGTCTGCAGCCCGCTTCCCATGCCGCCTCAACTTTGGTTTGCCATGCGTCGGGTCGGGCGTGAAAATGGGCCCCAAAAACCACAGATGGGTGCTTCTGTGTCAATGTCCGGAAAAGATATCGGATGTCGTCCGGGTCGGCATGTCCCACGGTATCGGCCAGACTGATAATATTGATGCCCTCACGGACAATGCGGTCAGCCCATTCCAATACATTTTCGCGATTATAATCCTCACCATAGGGATTGCCGAAGGCCATGCTGATATATGCCACCAGTTCTTTACCGGCCATGTTGGCAATTTCGTGCACCTTGCGCATTCTGATAAATGCGTCTGTTGTACTGCTGTTGGTATTGCGCCGCTGAAATGTTTCATTCACGCTGAATGGATAACCCAAATAATCAACCATCGGGTATGCAATGGCCCTGGCGGCTCCTCGTTCATTGGCTACTATTACCAGCAGGCGAGTGTTTCCCTTGCTGGGCCCAATTTGGGTGAGAACAGTTGCAGTATCCGCCATTTGAGGCACAGCGGAGGGATTGACAAAACTGCCGCAATCCAGGGTGTGGAAACCGCAAGACAGCAATTTTTTCATGTAATCCACCTTAACCTCAGTAGGAATGAATGATTGTATGCCTTGCATGGCATCGCGGGGACATTCCACTATTTGCAGGCCGTTCGTCACAGATTCTCCAGGATATAGTTGGTAACTTTTTTGTAAAGATGAGCGCGATCCGGCCCAACCACATTGTGTTTGTGCCCGGGGTATAAGTAAAAATCAACGTTGGTATTCATTTTTTTAACAGCTTCCTGCAAATACATATAGCTGTGCTGTGGAACCACCACATCATCATCCATGCCGTGTATGAGAAGTAGCTTACCTTTTAGCTGATTTACATACCCTAATAAATTGGCTTTTTGGTAACCCTCCGGATTTTCACTGGGTTTGTCCATGTACCGTTCCGTATACATGATTTCATAATATTTCCAGTCAATGACAGGCCCACCTGCGACACCCAACTTGAATTTTCCGGGGGACCGGGTCATGAGCGTAGTGGTCATAAAGCCACCGAAGCTCCATCCGTGAATGGCCATTCGGCCGGTGTCTATGAACCCGCGTTTTATGAGTTTTTCCAATGCAAATAACTGATCACTCATTTCAATGCTACCAAGTTTTCTGTGGGTGATACTTTCAAAAGCAAAACCCCTGTTTGAGCTTCCGCGGTTGTCTACAGTATAAACAATGATGCCTTTTTGCGCCAGATATGCCATCCAAAGGGAGCCGCCCCCCAACCAGGATTCCGTTACCATTTGTGCATGGGGACCACCATATACATACACCAATAAGGGATATTTCTTTTTGGGGTCAAAATCTGGGGGTAAGAACATACGTCCGTAAAGTGCGGTATTATTTTCCGTGATAACCGGCTCCAAGCGAATGTCTCCAATTTGAAAACCGGTTAATGGGTTAGGCCCTTCAAAAATGGTATTGATCAGGGTGCCATCCAGTTTATGTACGTTATATCTTCTGGGAATTAGGGTGGAAGAAAAAACATCAAGATAAGTTCCAGCGTGAATGTTGAGGAATAGCTTATGGGTGCCAATGCCCTTGGTGATTTTAAGCGGTTTTGGATTGCGGTCTCTGAACTTATAGAAATAAACATGGCGCTGTAAAGGGCTTTCCTGAGTGCTTTCATAATAAAACCCCTGATGATCTTTTGAAAAACCCAGAAAATCTGTAACAGCCCAATCTCCTTTGGTAAGTTGTATCGGTGTGCGCTGATCATCCATGAGGTAAATATGGTTATATCCAGATTTTTCGCTCATCCAAAGCCATTGGTTGCCCTCTTCTGGAATAAAAATGGGGGGATGTTCCGGCTCTACATATTTTTCATTCTTCTCTTCATATATTACCTTTTCCAGCTTGCCATCACCGGAATTGTATTTGCGAAGCTGCATGTGGTTTTGCTCACGATTCACCCATGCAAGATAGATCGATTGACCATCCGGGCTCCAGGCAATATTGGTCAGATAATAGATGGTTTCTTCCGTAAGGCAGTTGTATATTCCAACTTTTACACTGTGACTGCTGTCTCCTGCCATTGGGTAGCGAATGTAGGAATGGGTAGCAGGACCATTTTCAATGTTGGTCAATGGGTATTGTGTTACCCGCGATTCATCCATTCGGTAAAAGGCCAGTTTTTGACCGTCGCTGCTCCAGAATAATCCTTTGTTAATGCCAAATTCATTTCGGTGCACTGACTGTCCGTATACAATTCCGTTACCACCGTCACTGGTAATTCTGCGTGGGCCACCTGCCGTCACAATGGTGAGATTATCTTTTTCAACAATTGCC
>JBEDNI010000245.1:0-2918 GCA_041170685.1 Bacteroidota bacterium
TCAGATTCCCCATAATTTTCTGAGAACTTCCGCTGCCTATTTGAAAACCGGAGTGTGGGCTGCCGGTGCAATCAAAGAGGCCAAACTGTATGGTGAAGTAAATGTGGTGGGCAGCAGTGAGTCTGAAAACTATTCCTACATTCCTAAAGACTATACCATACCTGCTGATGCTGATTATTTTCACTGTACCAGCAACAACACCATTTATGGTACCCAAATGCAATCTTTTCCTAAAAGTCAGGTACCATTATTTTGCGACATGAGCTCTGATATTTTTAGTCGCCCGGTTGATACTGCCGGTTTTGATCTGATTTATGCCGGAGCACAGAAAAACATGGGTCCTGCAGGTGTTACCTTGGTTATTATCAAAAAGTCACTCTATAACCGACGCCCCGAGGGCAGAGCAATTCCCTCCATGCTGGATTACAAACTTCATGGTGAAAAGGAAAGTATGTATAATACACCGCCTGTATTTCCCATTTTGGTAAGCAAATTCAATCTGGAATGGGTGAAAGAAAACGGGGGCTGTGAGGGAATGCAGAAACGCAATGAGGAAAAAGCACAGCTGCTATACGGCGCCATTGACAACAGCCCCTATTTTAAGGGTACAGTGCACACAGATGATAGAAGCCGAATGAATGTTTGCTTTGTGTTCAATGAGCCATCACCCGAACTGGAACTGAAGTTTAACTCGGCGTGCAAAGAAGCGGGAATAAGCGGAATCAAAGGCCATAGAAGTGTGGGTGGATATCGTGCAAGTCTTTACAATGCGCTTCCCTTGGAAAGTGTTCAGGCCTTGGTTAATGTAATGGAGACCTTCGCATAATGAAAATATTAGCCAACGATGGAATTGATGCAGCAGGAAAAACGTTGCTGGAAAAAGCAGGTTTTAGCATCGAAACACAGAAAATAAGTCAGCAGGATCTGGTTTCTAAAATCAATGAATACGACATTCTTATTGTTCGCAGCGCTACCAAAGTAACTGCAGAAATCATGGATGCCGGAAACCTGAAATTAATTGCCAGGGCCGGTGTTGGACTCGATAATATTGATATCAAACACGCAGGAATCAGGCATATTCCGGTAGTTAATACCCCAAACGCCAGTAGCCGTTCGGTAGCAGAACTGGTTTTTGCTCATATTTTTTCTTGTTATCGATACCTTTACCATACAAATCGGGAAATGCCGTCCAATGGAAAATCGCATTTTAATGAGCTTAAAAAAATGGCAGGGCAGGGATCGGAGGTACAGGATAAAAAAATAGGGATTATTGGATTTGGAAGAATAGGACAAGAGGTAGCCAGAATGGCAGTAGGACTCGGTATGGAAGTGCTGGCAAGTGACTATAAGCAGCGAGATATAGAACTTACGTTGTCTTTTCATCGTAAATATGCGTTCAACAATTTTAAAATTGTGATTCCGGGCATGAGCATGGAAGATGTGCTTAAGAACAGCGATATTGTAACTGTGCACACCCCCGGCAGTGAAGAAGCAATAGGTGAGAAAGAGCTTTCAATAATGAAAGACGGCGCCATGCTGATCAATTGTGCAAGGGGAGGCGTAGTCAACGAGACTGCCCTCAATAAAGCCATACTTTCAGGAAAAATCTCATTTGCGGGCGTGGATGTTTTCCAACAGGAGCCACCTGTGGATGATATCATGCTGCAACTGCCCAATACTTCTTTATCTCCTCATATAGGAGCAAGTACCGCAGAGGCTCAGGAAAGGGTAGGGATTGAGCTCGCAGAGCGCATCATTCAGTTTTTTAATACCAAACGGTGATTCATATCAAACCCTTTGCCGCACTAAGACCGGTGGCCGCACATGTGGATCAGGTAGTTTGCGGCAAACATGGTAGCAAACTGCACTTTGGCAATGTAATAAGGTCGCTTGTGGGTATTACGATGGAAAATTTAGCAGTGGATGATTACCGTGAAGCACAACAGTATTTTGACAAACTGCAGGGAAATAAGGTATTAATCTGTGAGAAAACTCCCGGTATTTACATCTATAAACAAACTCAGCCCAATGGCAACGTTTTTCATGGTGTTGTTGTTTGCGTAGATTACCAAGACTATCTCAATGGCAGTATTTGTAAACATGAGAATACCCTGACCTCAAAACAGAGTCTCATGGTTAAGCATATTGAAACCATTCGCAAGGTGGGAGAGCCCGTGCTAATAGCCAACCCGAATGATGAGTATATGACAGATTGGATTCAACAACATGAGAATTCCGACATTTTATTTGATTTTACAGATAATCATGGAAAAAAACACGAATTATGGTTCGTAGATAACCCCGCCGCAATAGAGAGTTTACAGGCCAGTTTCCTTAAAACATCACGATTGTACATTGCAGATGGTCATCATCGGATTGCTTCAGTGGCAACATACTTACAGTCAAATACAGATAAAGCCAAAGAATGCGGGATAATGGCCTATATTCTGCCCGAATCAGCATTACAGATTAAACCGTTTCACAGAATTCTGAAAAATACAGATACCGAGGAATGGCTCGATATGATTCACAATGCTTCCGCGGATTTTTATGTGGAATTGCTGAATAAACCTGAACGTCCAAAAAGGAAAGGGGAAATTGTGGCATTAACCCCAATGGGCTGGTATCGTCTTCGTCTCAAACCGGGCCACGTAAAACCTAATCCCTCTGAAAATCTGGATGTATTCAGGCTGGAAGAATATGTGTTTAAGAAGTTTTTTCATATCAAAGACTCAAAATCTGACAAACGCTTGGAATTTTTAAGAGGAGATGAAGATTTAAACACCCTGCAACAATGGAAAAAGAGAGGTGAAATTGATGGCGCATTTATTTTATTTCCCAACACCATCAAAGAAATTAAGGATGTGGCAGATGCCGGTGAAACCATGCCGCCCAAAAGCACCTGGTTCGAGCCCAAG
>JBEDNI010000246.1:0-3615 GCA_041170685.1 Bacteroidota bacterium
GCAGGAAACACTGGAAGTGCTCGGGCAGAAACGCGAGCATTTCTTTGCACGAATCGGAAGGGCATTTGCCGGTAAATCTGCATTAGATGAGGATTTTCTGGATCAGCTGGAAGAAATACTGATTACTTCAGACGTGGGCGTTGAAACCACTGTAAAGGTAATCGACAACCTTACCGAAAGTATTTCCAAGGATAAATACCTGGGGCAACAGGAGCTGAATGACAGAATTTCAGCAGTGATTGCAGCTTTAATGCCGGAAATTCAGGAGCCTGTTCAGCGAGATTTTTCCTTAAATACTGCCGCCAAACCCTACATAGTGCTGGTGGTAGGGGTAAATGGGGTAGGGAAGACCACAACCATCGGAAAAATGGCATGGCAATATGCGGCCACCGGTAAAAAAGTGGTATTGGGCGCCGGAGATACATTTCGGGCCGCAGCGGTAGATCAGCTGGGTATCTGGAAGGAAAGAACCGGAGCCGAAATTATAAGCCATGGAATGAATACAGATCCATCCTCGGTTGCATTTGATGCAGTTAAGTATGGTGTGGAAAATGCGGCAGATGTTGTCATCATTGACACTGCGGGCCGTTTACATAATAAGGTTAGTCTCATGAATGAACTGGCCAAGATGAAGCGAGTTGTGCAAAAATTTCAGCCGGAAGCACCGCATGAGGTTGTGTTGGTTATTGATGCAACTACAGGTCAAAACGCCTATGAGCAAGCCCGGAATTTTACTGCGGCAACCCAGGTGAATGCCCTCGCAGTGACCAAGTTGGATGGTACCGCCCGCGGAGGTGTTGTAAAAATTATTTGTTCAATCCCTGTTTCAATCATGAAAGCCCGAAGTCATAAACAACCTAAGGTGAATGTAATTACCTTGGGTTGCAGTAAAAACCTGGTTGATTCAGAAGTGATGATGGGTCAGCTGAAAGCTGGTAATTTTCAGGTTTCCCATGAATCTGAAAGTCAGCCGGCTGACATTGTTATCATCAATACCTGCGGTTTTATTGAGAATGCCAAGCAGGAAAGTATAGATACCATATTAAGATACGCACAGGAAAAAGCAGAGGGAAATCTCGAAAAACTGATTGTTACAGGATGTTTATCGCATCGCTACAAAGATGAATTGCAGTCTGAAATTCCGGAAGTAGACTCCTGGTTTGGAACCCTGGAATTGCCCAATTTGCTAAAAAGTGTGGGTGCAGATTACCGGCATGAATTGATAGGAGAGCGTCTTACTACCACTCCCAAACATTATGCTTATGTGAAAATAAGTGAAGGGTGTAATCGTCCATGCTCTTTCTGCGCTATTCCACTCATGCGGGGTAAGCATGTGAGTAAGCCCATCGATCAGCTGGTCACCGAAATTAAGGGGCTGGTTAGAAACGGAACTAAGGAGATTATGCTCATCGCTCAAGATTCTACCTATTATGGTCTCGATTTATACGGCGAAAGAAAACTGGCTGATTTGATGAAACATGTTAGTGACATCGAGGGCCTGGAATGGATTCGATTGCACTATGCATTTCCGTCTCAGTTTCCCTTGGATGTGATACCTGTCATGGCAGAACGGCCTAACATCTGTAAATACCTGGATATTCCCGTTCAGCATGCCACAGACAATATGCTTAAAATAATGAGAAGGGGTATTACCCGCAAACGCACCGAGGAATTATTGGGGCGTTTGCGCAGCGACATTCCGGGTATTGCCTTAAGAACAACCCTGTTACTCGGCCATCCGGGTGAAACCGAAGCTGAATTTGAAGCGTTATGTGATTTTGTACAGGAGCAGCAATTTGACCGGCTGGGTGTATTTACCTATTCCCATGAAGAAAATACCCACGCTTACAATTTGCCTGATGAAATTTCTACCGAAATAAAGGAGCAAAGGGCTGCTTCAGTGATGGAAATTCAAATGGCAATCAGTGAAGAGAAAAATGCAAGTAAAATGGGAAAGGTGCTTAAGGTACTGTTTGACCGTCTGGAAGGCGAACACTTTGTAGGAAGGACAGAATCAGATTCTCCCGAAGTCGACAATGAGGTCTGGGTACCGGCAAAAAACAACTACGTGAGAATGGGAGATTTTGCCAATGTGAAAATCACAGGGTATGGTGCATATGATCTCCAAGGCGAAATTGTTGCTTCATGAAGTTAACCTGCCATAAAAATACGCCTGAGGGTTACTACAATAAAATAACAGACGCGTGGCTGAAGAACGATGAACAACTTCGGAATCTTTATCCGATTTCCCTTCAGGATATTCCCGAAGTTGAGAGGGGGTATGTTTATTTTGATACCAACGCGAGGAATCTGCTGGCAGATACGTTGCTTAGTCAGTACGAAGGGATTGAAATACCGTCATCGGTTAAAAGTTCTATTGAAAAACTGAGGCATTCCAACACGTACACCGTTACCACAGGCCAACAAATCCATATTTTTCTGGGCCCTGTGTTTTTCATTTATAAGATAACCTCCGTTATAAGGCAAGCAAGGCGATTACAGAATTTATATCCGGAAAATCAATATGTTCCTGTTTTCTGGATGGCAACCGAAGATCATGATATTGCAGAAATAAACGAAGTAACGGTTTTTGGTAAACAGTATATCTGGGAAACATCTCAAGAAGGCATGGCCGGAAATTTGCCGACCAATGGCCTGGAATCGCTATCCGATGCATGGATGGAAATGGCGGATAAAGAAAAGCTGTCTCCTGAAATATTGGAAGTTTTCTCGAATTTTAAAGAGGCTTATTCTCGGTTTAAGAATTTGGCTGATGCTACCCGATTTATTCTTAACAAATTATTCGGACATCATGGACTGGTAATCATCGATTCTAATTCGACAAAATTCAAACCGGTCTTGCGCGACCTGGCAAGCAAGGATATCCTCACAGACAGCATTTATCATATCCTGCAGGATTCGGTTTCAAAATTAAATCACCAGGGATACGGACATCAGGTGAGTCCCAGACGAACTCATTTTTTTTGTATTAAAGACGGGAAAAGACTCAGGATTGACAAGTTAGACGGAGTTTTTAAATACAGTCCGCTATCCGCCCTTATTACCGAAAATGAGTTACAGGAACTGATTAGTGAAACACCAGAGAAGTTAAGTCCGAATGCGCTGCTCAGGCCGGTATATCAACAATTGGTATTACCCAATGTAGCCTATGTTTGCGGGCCCGCAGAATTGCACTACTGGCATCAGTTATACGGACTGTTTAAAAAGGAAAACATATCCGCACCGGTCTTGTTGCTCAGAGATTCTTATCTTGTTGTAGACGCCCGTGTGGAGGACTTCTTAACATCCAATTCCCTAACGGAGTCAATCCTTTGGAAAGGATATGAATATGTGGCTGAATTAATGGAAAAACAGATTTTAGGTGATAATAAAATTTCTGACGAAATCGAAGTGTTAAAAAATCAGTCTGAAAAAGTATTGCAGATGTTTTTTTCAGTCAAATATCAAAATATTAGGGAGCTTCGGGATAACTATCATCAGTGGTTGGGTGAGCTGCAAAAAGCCAATAAACTAGTGTTAAAAGAAATTAAAACACAACCGTCTTTTGAACCTTTTTTTAACAAGTTAAAAAAAATATCACAAACTCATTTCAAC
>JBEDNI010000247.1:0-2885 GCA_041170685.1 Bacteroidota bacterium
ACTAGGAAGGGAAGAAAGTTATTAATTCCTTTCATTTGTTGCTCCATGAAAATAGCCGGTTTTGCCAGCTTATATCCAACATAAATTAAAATGGCAGCCAGAGAAGCCAAGGGTATTTTGGATAATAAGCCTGGAAACAGCCAAACAGACAAGGCCAGTAAAATTCCATGAAATACAGCACTCCATTTAGATTTACCACCGGCATTAATGTTGGCACTGCTTCTTACAATCACGACAGTTACAGGTAACCCGCCCAAAATACCCGATGCCATGTTCCCCACCCCTTGTGCAACAAGTTCTCTGTTGGTAGGTGTAATGTGATAATTGGGATCTAACTTATCGGTGGCTTCAATGCTCAATAATGTTTCGATGCTGGCAATTATTGCTATACTAAAACCCAACATCCATACTTTGGGATTTAAAAGGGCATCCAAAACAGGTAGGCGCCAGTCGGAAAACACCACTTTCAAATCAGGAATACTCACCAGTTGATCCTTTCCCAACTGCCAAACGGGCATGTATTGAATGACCAAGATATTAACAATCCCCCCGATAACCACTACCACCAGCGGGGCGGGCAACCATTTTGCATTAATTTTCAGTTTGTTCAGAAAGGGCTCCCATACAAACTGTAAAATCAGCCCAATTCCTCCTAAAATTAAAGCCAGTGGGGTGAAATTCTTCAAGGAAGAGATTATTTCGGTAAACGTATTCTCACCATCTTTTTGAAAAAATGATTCATCTCCCTCAAAATCTGCGTCATAACCGACCAGGTGAGGTATCTGTTTGAAAATCAGCAACAGCCCAATCGCAACCAGCAGTCCTTTGATGACCGCATTGGGAATAAAATGCCCTACTACACCCGCCTTAATCAATCCTAAAATAAGCTGCAGAAACCCGGCAATAATCACTGATACCAAAAATGCATCGAACGAACCAATTTCAATTATACCCGCAGAAACGGTGGCAATTAATCCCGCTGCAGGACCGGACACGCTCAGCTTTGAACCGCTTAAATACCCTACGATTATCCCTCCGATTACACCGGCAATAATACCTGATATCACAGGGGCTCCCGAACCCAGCGCTATACCCATGCACAAGGGCAAAGCCACTAGAAAGACTACAACAGAGGCAGGAATATCTGATTTGAGTATTTGGTTATTCATTCATTTTTTCTTCAATAAAAAACGGGCTTTTTGGCCCGTCTTCTATTCGATTTAACTATTCATTAACGGCTTGATCTGGGTGTTGGAGGTAATACCGGGATAGGTGCAGGTTTAGGTGCTATCGGCCTGGTTCCACCAAACTTGAATTCCACACGGTTTTTGTCTTCCGACTTACATGCGGCATCTACTACAATCCGGTCTCTTGTTATACCAAACTGGCTGACAAGGGCCTGTATTATACTTTCGGTCCTACACGATCCTATTACATCACCTTTCTTTCCGGCGTAAAGCTTTTCCTTTTCGCCCACTGAACCGCAGATAACGAGCTTTTTATCCGGGCATTGCTTCATTTTGTCTGCAATCATCATCATTACCACCTGAAACTCAGGCCTAATTTGACACTTGTTGGTTTCGAAGAATAATGACGGGAAAGTCATATCATCGCAGTTACAACAATTATTAACGATGCTCCGTCCTCGGGCATCTACCATGGCTCCTATTGGGCTGTTGGGTTCAAGATCGCGATAATTGGGTACATTATCACCGTCTGAGTCAATCATTCTGCCCTCAGCATCCACTTCTACACCCTTTTCCGAGAACGGCTCTTTATCCTTATAATCGGCAACACCATCACCATCTGAATCTATCGCTGTACCGTTACCATAAACGTTTACGCCCGGCTCGGTGCTGTCATCCACATCAAAAAAATCACTTACCCCATCACCGTCAGTGTCAGTATACAATGTATCTACCCTACGATCGAGGTGGTTAACCCTTTCGTAAATGCTCTCAATTGGACTTAACCAATCATAATGCTGATTGCTCTTGCTGCCAAACTTCCATGCGGCATAAACAGTCATGGTGCTGTATTGATCAAACCAACGGTTTTGCCAGATAGCAGTGTTGTATAAATCAATGTCGTCAGTACGCAGATATGTTTGACGATAATCAAGACCAATATCGAAATTTTTACCTAAATTATGCTTGATTCCAAATCCAAAAGGTACATTCCAGTGCCTTCCCTCCCAACGGTCTTCCACATCTTTTCCCACATTGGGATTGGGTGTGCCTTGTCCAAAATAATGATTCAAATAATAATCTCCGCCAATGTACAATCTTTGGTCATTAAACCTAGCAACTGAACGATAAGATCCCCAGCCACCGCCGATAAACAAGTTAAACTGGGTTTTTCGCAACGGACGAAGGAAACTAATATTTCCGAGGGTAAAAACCATTTGGATATTGTAGTCCTGAAAATTACTTCTGAAACGGAAATAATCTTTGTAAAGAGTGGGAAATTGAAAATCTCTGGCACCCCTAAGCATGCCTACATTGTATTCGGCACGCAAACCAAAAGTCTGTGAAATGCTATATTTGGCAAAAGCCTTTGCATGCCATCCAGGCTGCACTTTATCTGCATCTCCAAAGAATTGAGTAGAACCTCCACCCAAACCTACAGACCATTGCTTGGCTCTTCTATCCACAAAATAAGATGTAACTGAATACTGCCCTGAATCTTTTTTACGTTCAGTCTTTCCTGAAGGCCATTTCTCCATAGCCGTTTCATGATAGTTGGCTCCCGGCTTCTGCTTGAAATATGGCTGAGCATACGAACAAGACATTGCTCCAATAAACAAAACGACAGAAATGGACTTTTTATAAATATTTAGCATCCGTTACTATAGATTAACGTTGCGAAAATAATAGACAACTATC
>JBEDNI010000248.1:0-2856 GCA_041170685.1 Bacteroidota bacterium
TGTACCGCGTTTCAGATAAATCGCATTTTTTACCCATTTCCAGCCTGATATTTTCGTTAATTTTAAGAAATATCAAGTTCACATGAATGCCGGCCAGGCCTTGGGCGTATATGGGATTGGGCCCCTGCCCAGACAAGACCGCTCCAATGCCCAGATTGGCAATCTGAAATTCTTTCGATTCGTACCTAACTCCTAAATTCAACGATGCACCTATGTAATATTTTCCGTTGGCAAACCAGCCGTTCACACCGGGTCTTTCGCCGGTTTGTTCACAATACACACTGCTGTGATATTGTTGCATCAGCATATCAAAGCCTGCTTCAGCTAATCCTTTGGCATAAATAGCCAGTTTTTTACCTTTATACTCGCCCCCTATCTGGCATTGTATGGCAGCCCCCAATGCGAAACCAATTCCTTTGGACATCATCTCAGTATTCCGTTCAGATACCGCAGGATATCCCACTGCTTTTCGTATGCTTTCCGGCAAAGGTGGGGCCGGTAGCACTTTTGTGCCGGCCATAAAATAGGCAGAAGCATTCAATTGAATTACACCGGGTATTTTTGCCACAATCTGCAGTGGCTGTGAACTATTACCTATCCATACGTACCAGTCTGTAGGAGCAAAAAACATGTTCATTTGCCCTGCATACCCATAGTTGCCCTTGCCTTTGAGCCCCATACCGGATGTAGCTACATTTACATACATTTTCATATCGGCATGATAGACATCTTTTTCAAAATCCAGAACCATTTCCAGGGCAGCGGCCATACCTCCTTTCGGAACAAATTGTGGATTCCAACCCAGCGAACCGGGCGATGTGCAAAGCGCCTTGCTTTTCTGCGTAAAATCAGACGGGTTAGGGGGCATAGGCTTGATAAAGAAGTCTGCCGTTCCGGTTATACCAATGCCGGAAAGCCCCCCGGTGCGGTTGAACTGAATATCCAACACTGCATTGCCTTCAAACGCACCCTTGGCCGTACTTTTCAGAAAAACCCCGGCCCTCAGCCCTAGCCCTGCAGAAGAATCCGGCACATAAATTCTACCATTTTCACTTCTTCCTGCCACAGAATTCGGTGGTGTCTCATTGGGTTTTAAAGCACGCATTCGATGCCAGGCCCCACCCAGAAACCCGTTCAAGGACACTGCAGGTGCTAAGGGAATACCCGGACCTGATACGGCTACAGACGCATCAAAATACCAGTATCGGCGGCTTCTGATATTTCCAAACATCACTTTGCATGAGCCCCGGATTGCCTGATTGGCCAATTTCACACCAAAAGCAACGGAACCACTGAAGCCATCTCCGTAAACCGGATCAGAACGCATGATGGAGATACTGCCCGTAAAACTGATATTAGAAATTTCTGCCCTTACATAAATGTCATCCAGACGGACTTTAACAAAAGTTAACCGATCGGTTTTTTGTTCATTCTTTAACGCAGTGATTATTGAAAATCGGGTATTGCATCCCAGTTTCTCCGAGAGATTCAACCCCAGTCCGAAACCAAGGGTTGGCTGTTCGTTGGCCATGCTAAAGGATACCGAGTAAAGGGTAACCGGAAAATTCCCCATTTGTTGCGATGCATTTGGGGTACGCCCGATACCCAGGTATTGAATACCCAGTTTGGGTGCTTTGTTGGACAGAGACAGTCCCTGAAATGAAATTCCGTTGAAATGGGCCTGCAGCTGCTTTTCTGCCCCATTTCCCGCTACTGAAATCTGAAGTCGACCATGCAGCAAGGCACGGGCCGTAATATCACCGCGAATACTCTCCAGGTAGACCTGGCTGCCGGAATCCAGGAAAACCTTTCCTGCCTTGAGTGCAGGAAATGAAACCTGATTTTGAGTATAAACCCTAAAGCTGTAGTAATCATCAAACCCAAGCAGCGCCTGATACTGAAGGAATTGTGTATCGGGCAAAACCGGTAAGCCCAATGGCCCATTCAGTACGGCCTTTTTCAGACAATTTCTATAAAATGATATTTGGGCGTTATCAATTCCAAATTTCCAGCCGGCTATGTTGCCCTTTTCCGGACTGAGAATCTTTTTTCCGGCAATTTGCCCCGAAAAGCCCATTTCATCCAACATCAAACGTTGGATTGACAGTGTAGAAGCGATGCTGTCTTGCGAAAAATGTCGGGGGAAATACATCTTTCCCTCAGCCAGGTAAAACCCCTCCCAAGTTTCATCAAAACCCGGATCACGGTAATCATCCGGCAATTGCATTCCCGCCACATTCATATCTGCACTCAAATCCAGGGTAGCTTTTGAAATATTAAACACATAGCCATTGAAGCCCTTAATCTGAAAAGGCTTCAGACTCACACTCAGCAGCAACTCATCCCAAGATTTTACCTTCATCTGAATTCCGCAAGTCAGCGCGCTATCCGGAATGGCAGCATGATTGGCATCCACAGGAACCAGCACATCGCTGTTGATAAGGGCCTGCGCCGCAATTCCAAATTGACTGAGTCCGTTGCAATCAAATTCGGCCCAGGTTTGGTTTTCACCCCCAAAAAATTGAACTGTAGCGGCCCTCCCCACTCACACGGTAACATCCGACATCAGCTGCATCCTAACCGCTCCTGTCAGACCCTGTTTGTAGTAAAAATGAATATTATCAGTTTTAAACGCAACCAGCTGATTGCTGCGACCATCTCGAAAGGCAAGTCCCGCACTGAATTGAGCCCTGTCGGGTAAAATATCAATATTGTAAATAAGGATGGCAAAGCGTAAATCTTTGTTGGGTGGTAGCAAGAGTACTTCACCACCGGGCCGGGCATGAAACGCACTTCCAAGTTCATCGGCCACAGCGCCCCGCTCCGCAGCAGCAAGAATGCGCATTTCCATGGAAT
>JBEDNI010000249.1:0-5027 GCA_041170685.1 Bacteroidota bacterium
GTGCGGGTAAAGACAAAGTCTGGCTTGCCACTGGAATCAATGTCGAAATTGGCAATTACACTATCCACCAGGAATGTATCAACCACTGGAGGAGTAGGACACCAGGGTCTTGGGTGGTTATTACCGTAATCGGCAAGGTGTGTTACCCTATATCTGCCGGGCACTGTAAACTGTCGTTTATAGTTTTTGTTGGTCACAGTCACGGTGTCTACAGAACCGGTGCTCAGGTTTTCAAAGCGCCATTTATAGGATTTAAACAGCGTGTCTGAATTGTCAACAAACTCATTGGTATCGCCGGGACAAATAGAAGGCTTCACAATGAATCCGCGAACGGTATCACGCTTGATAACAGTTACAATGAATGCACGCTGTCCACCACCGGTATCAGGATAGGTAGCAGGGCAGAAACGCTTCAGATTGGGTGGAACAAACAGGGTGTCATATTGCTCAAGGAACACATAGTACTTACCGGGTTTGGTATATACGTGGGTAACAAATGTATCTTTCTTGTTATCCAGTGAACCATCGCCATAGAACCAGGTCCAATCTGCACCTTTGGTGGCAGTATCCGTCATATTCTTGAAACGCACTGCTTCTCCTTCACAAATGGTGATATCAAATCCTGCGTAATCAGCATATTCAAATTTGGGACGAGGACCGGGTATCTTAATCCAACGCTTGATGGTATCGGCACAACCCTGATCTGTTTTGGCAAAGATGGTAATTTGGAACCAACCGTTGCGAGTGTATTTATGCGCTATGCTGGGTGGTAAAAGTTCATCCGAAGATTTTCCACGGGTAAAGTAGTTGGTTTTACTGTCTCCCCAGTCAATGAAATATTCTCTGATGAAGTCACACTCAATGGGGGTAGGACCGTTACAATTTCGGATGGCCCAGTTACATGGATCAAACAACTTCGTACTGTCATACAACTCGATGATGGAGTTACATGATGGTATTTCGAGGTTCAATGCAAAGTTAACATCAAGACGGCTGATGAAGAGTCGCTTGCTGATAGTATCGCGGCAACCGGAAGAGTCACCTACAGCCACACGGAACTCATAAACACCGGAGTCGTTCTTATAGTAAATGGTCTTGGGATCGTTGGGTCCGCCACCAAGCTGGAACCATGGAGATCCTACACCGGTAGCACCATAAGGAGCACCGCCAAATTTGGTAACAGGATTATTGGGGTCGTCATCGCGCTTATTCCAGTCCCAGCGGGTGAAAGGCTCACGATTTTTAACACCGGCAAATATGTCGGCCTGTCGTTGTGCATCACGCCAGTAATCATAGGGATCCCAGGTGCCGAAGTTTAGCGGATCGGGATGGAAGTAACGCAGATCCAAACGTGCCTGCAGATTGGTTGCCTGATCCTGACAAATGGTAGAGTCGGGCAATTCTATCATGGCAGCAAAACCCACAATCACAGGATAGGCAGCAAATTCGTCACACTTACCATTCGAGGAAGTCATGCTGATGCTGGCCAGGTGATAACCCGCCCAAGGTGAGCGGAAGGTATAGGCCCGTACTTTTTTATTGCCTACAATCGCAGAATCCATAGGTCTGATATTGGTATCACGTTCATGGATAATTTTCTTGGTGGCTGGATCGGGACGAAGATAGAATCTAATAAAGCGACCAAAACCATTGGTGTCAATACATCCCTTAGCACCGGTCAGCGGCTGTCCAATGATACCTGTATTGTTCCAAATCATACGGGTAATCTGGGCAGGATCAATGGCAAATGGATCGAATCCTCTGGCTTCCAGTCTTTCTTTAATTCTATCCCATACCGCAGATACGTCTGCAGCAGTATCCCATTTGCTTATAATAGCCGTTACAATGGTGTCAGGCGTTTTATCGAGTTTACCACCATGCTTGCCGTCATTCCATGCAACAGAGCGATCTGTGCGGGAGTCATCCTGCCATTCGGTAGAACAAGGCAATTGCTCAGGGCGTGTTTCATAGCGGCTCTGAACCAAGAGGTTATAAATTCTCTTGGTACCTGAATCTTTCAGGTAAACACCACGGTAGTAGTCTTCCTGAATCTGATAACCCCACTGTTTGCTATAAGCAGGGCTGGCATTACCGGTAGCAAATTCCCAGCGTAGGTTTTTCAAATCGTCGTTTTTGGTCTTGTTTGCACCTACGGGGCGAACCACAACAGGATCATTTTTACAAATCTTGCGAATGCCGGCAGGATTGGGTGTAGGGGTAAGGATTTCGAATGAAGGATCAATCAAAGGGAAACAAGCAAATTTGTCATAATACTGAGTATCGGCACATAACGGTGGGTCACCTACTGTTCCGCCTTTTTTCACACCATTACCGACGATAATTCCCACAGTGATACAGCCATTGGGGTTACATACCTCCGAGGCACTATACTGTTTGGAATAACGTGAAGGTGGGTTACTGGCAATCTGATAACCCATGTAAGGCATACCGGGAGGACGATTACCGGGAATCAAACCGCTGGTCAGCGTTGTCCAGGTGGTAGGCTTACAGAATGTATCGTAGTTGATGCCCACATAAGAGAAGGTACAACCGGGTTTCAGATCACTCAGGATAAACGTGATACCATACTGAGGGTTTTTACCTCCCAGACATTCTATCGCATCTTTTACCAAACCGGAACCTACACCACCGGCATTGGCATGCAGCATAGAAAGCTGTTTGATGTTTTCTGACGTACAGGCCAGCGGGTGACAGGTATCACCATGCCATAACCGTACGTTGTTACACTGAGGAATTTGAGCATAATACAGTTCTCTCCAACGCTTATAATCAACTTTGTAGTCTAAGCCGGCAGTTCCGGGGAAGGTACGCTTGATGAAATGGTGCTGGCAAGGTATCTTTTTTGAGGAATACCGTAAACAGGAACCGGAAAGAATCTGTTGGACTCTTCAACTTGATAATCTGCTTGGGTGAAAGACTGATGGTTTTTGGACCCACCTGCAGCGTAAAAGGACCAGTCTCAGGACCAATATAAGCCGAGTCGCCTGCCTTCAGCAACACATCCACATTATCGGTAATATAGCGTTCTGCAGGTCCTTTTATACCTTTTTCCCATAAATAGGTCTTGGTTTTGTTGAGTGCATATTTAGACTGGTCAGCCAGCAAACTGTCAGCTTTGCTTTTGGGAATCACCAGCATGGTGTCTTCTATGATCCAGTTGGTATCTGAAGGCCACACATTGATTTTCTTACACAGTCTGGTGCTTTCAATAAAAATAGCATCCTCCATCGGTGCATTTTTGAAATCGGAAAGCATGACCAAATCCCAGCTTTTGTAATAGTGGGTGGGCAGTGAATCGTGGCTATACTGACAATTAACATTTACGTTCTTATTGTTCAGGCGATCCGTAGTACACTTTGGCGCATAGTTATCACCAAAATTCCACAAACGCACTGCACACACTCGCTGACGGAACAACGGATCCACAAAACCTTTGGGCTTTACCCATGTCTGGTTATTGTCGAACACGTGACCGGGATGGTAATTACCGGGCCACTTTTTGAACGTGCTGTCATCGTTCCACATGTTTTTATCGTTGTGATAGAACTTAGAGAAGTTCTTAAAGTGAACGGTATCCTGAACATCTTTGGGACACTGAAACACTTCAAATTCAGCAATTCGGTTAAAGGGTATTTCGATGGTCGATTGCGGACCAATAATCAATACGGTATCGTAAGCAACCTTCTTGCGGGTAATACCACCACAAACAATGTCATAGGTGAACTTTACCTGAAATGGACCCAGACCCGTAAATGTATGAGGAGGCGCCAATGACCTGTTATTGGTATTCTGAGGCCCGGAGGGGGGATCACCAAAATTCCATAGGAAACTGGAAATACCTACTACGGGCTGAGGCGTTAGACTGAACTTGATTTCAGGATCTGAAATACAGGTAGAGTCTTTATCTGCCACAATCTGGTATTCGCCTTTCAGCACCTGCGCTGCAGCCTTCATCTCAAATGAGTCTTTACAACCATCAATGGTTTCAATAATCATTTTGATGTCATAAACACCGGGCTTGTAAAATTTCTTGGTAATATTAGGTCCCCACTGATTGCCGGTAGTACCATCACCCCAATACCAGGTGATGTTCTTTACCTTATTCTGAGCTATTCTGGAAATATTGCGAATCAACGCGGTTACAGAATCACAATCTACAGGCTTGTTGCTGGTAAATGCCGGGCCAATCGCTTCACGAACTTTAGCAGCGCAAATGATGGTATCACTGGCAGCACATCCGTTTGCATCTGTATATTCCACATACAAATCAAAACAGCCACCACGTACGTCCTTAATGTTGTAGCAAAAAGGGTTTACTACGCTGCTGTTCTGGAAGAACTGACCGTCACCCACTACATATTTGGCTGAACGAATGGCTGAACCGTTGGGGTTCTTAGTTGAGTCACTAAAGCAGAACAGGTTGTTTTTGAAACACTGCTCGGGTGCAGTCAGCAATTTAAGCTTTGGAACCGGACTGGTCTTGATGGTAATCTGAATATTCGACGTACACTTTGTACCATTGATGGTAGTAATGTAGCGAATGTTCTTTACACCCGGGCTTTTGAATGCATAATTCAAGTTTTTCTGCCCTGAAGATGTGTTCTCACCATTGAAATCCCAGTCGTGGGTGGTGCCTGTGCTGGCACCTAGAAACTGAATGGGAGATCCCACACACTCTGCTCCACTGTACTGAATGGTGCATTGCGCCACAGCGTAATTCCCTGCAAAAAGCAGAATCATCACCGGCACAATCCTGTTAAAGATGGCTGTATAACCTTTCATAATGTTGTTTTTCCTAGTTTGGGAAGCCTCAAAAATATTGTTTTTGAGGCAAATTACCGCATTTTCTGTGTTATTTTTTCTTTTCATATACGGATTGAATTCTATCATTTTCTGTTTTTTTATATTTATTCCCGTTCTTTTTCTTTTTTTTATCGGTTAAGTAATACAGTTTTTGAAAACACCACTGCAGACTTTGCCGTGGGTGTTTTGTAGGTAATAAAGAC
>JBEDNI010000250.1:0-2800 GCA_041170685.1 Bacteroidota bacterium
TTTTGTAAGTTATGTTTTTATGAGTAACTTTGTGGTATGGACAAAAGAGCACCATTTGTATTTGGGAAACTGGCAACAGAAGCAGCCTTCACCAACCGCACAGAAGAGCTCAACTACTTGCTGCAGAATTTTCAGTCAGGCATCAACACCATCCTCATATCTCCCCGGCGCTGGGGCAAATCTTCTTTGGTGCTGAAGGCCACCGAAAAAATCGAATCCCGAAAAATCCGCACATGCTCATTCGACATGTTCAACACCCGAAGCCAGGAGGAATTTTACGAGCAGCTATCCCAGTCCGTGATATCCGCAACATCGGGCAAAATATCTGAATTTGTAGAAAACACAAAGGAATACATTGGCAAATTCATCCCTAAAATAAACCTGACAAATGAGGTAAATCAGGAGATATCATTAAGTCTTGACTGGGAAGAAATACGGAAAGACCCTACAGACATTTTAAACTTAGCTGAAAAAATCGCCGCCCGAAAAAACATCAAAATCATTATCTGCATTGATGAATTCCAAAACATTGGCAACTTTGAGCATGCGGTGGATTTTCAAAAAAAACTCCGCGCTGCCTGGCAGCGGCACAAGCACGTTACCTATTGCCTGTATGGAAGCAAACGACACATGATGATGGATGTATTCACCAAACCCTCCATGCCGTTTTACAAATTTGGAGACCTGATGTTTCTGGAAAAGATTAAAATACAGGACTGGAAAAAGTTCATCGTCAAGCAATTTGCCGATACGCAAAAGAAAATATCCCCTGAACTGGCGGAGAAGATTGCCGAACTGTGTGAATGTCACCCCTACTACACCCAGCAACTCGCCCAGCAAACCTGGTTGCGCACCAAAGGCACCTGCAATCTCCAAAATATTTTGTCGGCACACGTATCTATCAGCCAACAGCTGAGCCTGTTATTTCAAATGATAACCGATGATCTGACCACCACACATGTTAACTTCTTAAAAGCAGTGATTGAAAACCAACAACAATTAACTTCAAAAAAGACAATAGACCAATACCGTTTGGGCACTTCGGCCAATGTTATCCGAATCAGAAAGGCCTTGATGGATAAAGAGATCATTGATGACATGGGAAAAGGATTATTCCTGCTGGATCCCATCTATGCTTACTGGCTAAAAACTGAGTATTTCCGGATTCGCCCACCACACCCCATGTGAAAATTGAAGGATGGCAGGCATATCGCTATAACCGCTTTTATCAGTGGTGATGACCACCGGGTCCATGCACATGGCCATGGTCCAGCTCTTCGGCACTCGCAGCACGAACTTCAACCACAGTACCTTTGAAATGCAATGCCTCACCGGCCAATGGATGATTGAAATCCATCTTCACCGTTTCATCTGAAATCTCAACGACTTTACCATCCATGGGATTGCCATTTTGATCCTGCATGGGCAGTATGGCTCCTAACTGTAAAATATCGGCCGGTACATCTTCGCCGGAAAAAACAGAGCGGGGAATGCTAATCAGCCACTCAGCATTGGGGTTTCCATAGGCCTGGTCTGCAGTGAGGGAAAACTGAAATGTATCACCGGCCGACAAACCATTCAACGCATCGTCGAATGCAGGTAGCGTCTGGCCAATGCCATGAATAAACATAAAGGGCTGCTGCGCATCGGCCTCATCGGCAATAGCACCGTTGTCGAGGGTGAGGGTGTAGGTAATACTCACTACGGAATCAGTGGAGATTTTCATGCCACAAACTTCCTTAAAATAATCCACATTACCGCTAAAAAGGTCACAAAATCGGGCTTTTCGTGCGTATTTTTGAGACGAAATGGACAAAGCACAGGCAAAACTGCAAATTGACGAACTTACCGCCACCCTAAAAGAACACAACTACCGCTATTATGTGCTTTCGGAACCCACCATTTCCGATCTGGAATTCGACCGCCTTCTCAAACAGCTGGAGTATCTGGAATCGCAGTTTCCGGAGCTGGCCCATGCAGACAGTCCTAGCCGAATTGTAGGCGGAGGCGTTGTCAATGAATTTGAGACCGTAAAGCACCGCAGGCGCATGCTCTCGCTGGGCAACACCTACAACGAAACAGAACTTCGTGAATTTGACGGCCGCATCCAAAAGGCCATTGGGGGTGAAACGGAATACGTTTGCGAACTAAAAATTGATGGGTTGGCCATTTCCCTGTTTTACGAAAACGGGAAGCTTGTACAGGCCGTTACTCGGGGCGATGGTGTTCAGGGCGACGACGTAACTGCCAATGTGCGCACCATTCGCAGCTTATCAACTGAACTGCACGGCAATTATCCGTCGGAATTCGAAATCCGCGGTGAAATCTTTATGCACCGCAAGGGTTTTGAAAAACTCAACAATGAGAGAATTTCCGCAGGAGAACCGGCCTATGCCAATCCGCGCAATGTGGCCAGTGGAAGCTTAAAGCTGAAAGATTCTTCTGAAGTGGCCAAACGGCCCTTGGATATTACGTTATACCATTTGCTCGGCGACAATTTGCCCTATAAAACCCACGCTGATTGCATTGATGCAGCCCGGTCCTGGGGCCTGAAAACGGCAGACACCACGGAAGTTTGCAAAGGAATAGACGAAGTGATTCGTTTTCTTGAAAAATGGGATAAAAAACGTCATGACTTAGGTTTTGACACCGACGGCGTCGTTATCAAGGTAAATTCGCTCGCCCTGCAGGAAGAACTCGGCTACACCGCTAAGGTTCCACGCTGGGCCATTGCCTATAAGTTTCAAACGGAAAGCGCCATAACACGACTGTTGGATATCACCTACCAGGTGGGCCGCAC
>JBEDNI010000251.1:0-2777 GCA_041170685.1 Bacteroidota bacterium
ATGTAATCAAAACATGCAAAACCGCGGACTACTTGGCTTTGCAGAGAAAGTGCTGAGGCAACAGCAATTTGCTACCGAAATACGCCCAATCAAGGTAATTCAGGATGGTGATTTTGTTTCAGCCCTGTCATTTATCAAGGGAATTTACTCCGGGATGGGTGTTGATATTTTCAGATTTAAAGGTAATAAAATAATTGAGCACTGGGAAAATTATGAAATCAAAGCGGGCAGGCAATTGCCTATTCACCTTGAAGAAATAGCGAAATCCGAAATACAGGAACTCAACAAAACCGATTTTAATAAAAAAATGGCCATAGAATTTGTTACTGCCATTTTAATTTCCAAAAATTTCAAGAACATCCTATCATTTATTGACCCAATCAGATATAGGTACATTGACAGTCAAAACAACCTATGCGTTACAGATACTGAGTCATTCCGCTTTTTTATACAACGAATTAAAAAGCAATCCTATCACAGTATCATCAATGTTATTGGTGAGGGTAACTATGTAAACATATATTGTGCAGGTGTAATTAAAGGCAAGCCTCACAACTTTTGCGACCTACTGGTGTTTCAGGATAACAAAATCATTGAGCACAGGCAAATTGCTGCCATTGCAAATTTGCAGCGCCCCTGATTACATATTTCTGCGGTACTGACCACCCACTTCAAACAGTGCCTGGGTAATCTGTCCTAGGGTACAAACCTTGGCAGCTTCCATCAATTGCTCAAATACATTTCCATTTTGAACAGCAGTTACCTGAATGGCTTTAAGTGCTGCTGTAGCCGCATCTGCATTGCCTTTGTGCAGATTTGCCACTGTGGTAATCTGTCTGTCCTGTTCATCTTTTGTACTGCGGATAACCTCCTGCGGCAATACTGTTGGTGAACCTTTGCTGCTTAGGAACGTATTTACACCAATAATGGGCAACTCACCCGAATGCTTAAGCGTTTCATAGTACAGGCTTTCTTCCTGAATCTTGCTGCGCTGATACATGGTTTCCATAGAACCGAGCACCCCGCCGCGCTCTGTGATGCGGTCAAATTCTGTCAAAACAGCTTCTTCCACCAGATCGGTAAGCTCTTCAATGATAAAGCTGCCCTGCAATGGATTCTCGTTCTTAGCAAGGCCAAGCTCTCTGTTGATGATTAACTGAATGGCCATGGCACGGCGAACACTCTCTTCTGTCGGTGTGGTGATGGCCTCATCATACGCATTGGTATGCAGGCTATTACAGTTATCATAGATGGCATATAAGGCCTGCAGCGTAGTGCGTATATCGTTGAAATCAATTTCCTGGGCATGCAAACTGCGACCGCTGGTTTGGATATGATACTTCAGCATCTGGCTGCGCTCATTGCCGCCATATTTCAGCTTCATGGCCTTGGCCCACAAACGTCTCGCCACCCTTCCGATTACCGCATATTCGGGATCTGTACCATTGCTAAAGAAGAAACTTAGGTTGGGCGCAAAATCATCTATATGCATACCTCGGCTGAGGTAGTATTCCACATACGTGAAACCATTTGCCAATGTAAATGCAAGCTGGGTAATGGGATTGGCACCTGCTTCGGCAATATGATAACCCGATATACTTACACTGTAAAAATTCCTTACTTTGCTGGTTATAAAGTGCTGCTGTACATCGCCCATCAGACGTAAGGCAAATTCAGTACTGAAAATACACGTGTTCTGGGCCTGATCTTCTTTCAAAATATCGGCCTGCACGGTACCGCGCACCTGACTTAGCGTAAATGCCTTGATTTCTTCATAGACCTCTTTTGGCAAAACCTGATCGCCGGTTACACCCAGCAACATAAGGCCAAGACCATCATTGCCTTCGGGTAAATCGCCGTGATAGCGCGGCCTGGGCACGCCTTTTTGGGCATAAATTGCCTCTATTTTGGCCTCTATTTCTTTCTCAAGACCCTGTTTTTTGATGTACAACTCACACTGCTGGTCGATAGCCGCATTCATAAAGAAGGCCAGCATCATGGGTGCCGGACCGTTAATGGTCATTGATACGGATGTTTTAGGATCGGCCAGGTTGAAACCGCTATACAAGCGTTTGGCATCATCCAGACAGCAAATACTCACCCCGGCATTGCCAATTTTTCCGTAAATGTCAGGCCGTGTATCCGGGTCACGTCCGTAAAGGGTAACGCTGTCAAACGCAGTACTCAGGCGTTTAGCAGGCATCCCGAGACTTACATAATGAAAACGCTTATTGGTGCGCTCCGGTCCGCCTTCACCGGCAAACATACGGGTTGGATCCTCTCCCTCCCGTTTAAACGGATAAATGCCCGCGGTGTAAGGGAAAAAACCGGGCGTATTTTCCTGCATGGCCCAGCGCACTTTATCGCCCCAGCTTTGCATGCGTGGCATAGCCACCTTGGGTATTTGCAGGTGGCTGAGGCTTTGGGTGTAATTAGGTACACGAATTTCCTTGCCCCTTACATAATATACATAGTGCTCATCCTTATACTTCTGCTCTTCTGCATTCCAGCCCTGAATCATATCCCACACATGTCCGTCCAGACTGCGTTTCAGCACATCAAACTCCGCCATCAGTACCTTAAGGGTTTCGTAGTTGGGTTTCCCTTCATGCTGCGTTTTTACTGCGCCAAAAAACGCTTCAACACCATCAGCAACGGGCCTTTCCACGCCGGCCAGGGTTTCAATGGAGCGCCAAAGGCTGTATAATGCATCGGCGATCGCGCTCTGCTTTTTAACATGCTTATCGTAACTGCGGTTATTGTCGCTGATTTCGCTA
>JBEDNI010000252.1:0-2730 GCA_041170685.1 Bacteroidota bacterium
ATTGATAATCAAAAAATAAGTGGACATTTCTTTTTGTTCCGCGATGGACAGGTGTATCTGGAAAATGAACAACATAAACTGTTGCATTTTCCAATGGCGTCTTTTTCTAAACAGGATCAGGCATATATTCAACATAGGGTTGATGAAATTGAAGCGCTCAACAAACAATTAACTGCTAACAAAGCCGATGTATTACCCCCAAATAAGTCGGAGCCAAAAGAGGGAAATCAGGTTGCCGGGTATTGGATATGGCTTGCAGCCATTTTATTGATTTTGGCTGTCTTATTTCTTGTAAGATCTCGCAGATTTCGGGCTGCCATACCGATGTTGGTTTCTGTCTTGATGCTGCTGAGTTTCATAAACAGTCCCGCACGCCGGACAGGTACGTTAAATGATCCGGTATGGATGGATTCTGCGTTTTCTCCCTTCAGGCCGGCCATCAATACCCGTTGGGATGCAAACTGGTTTTACGTTGAATCCAAAGGTCTGCCTTCTCATTTGATGATGACTGGAATTACGAGTTGGCAGCAACAAGTGCCTATCCCCCAATGTTACATTGGCAGTAACGCCTGGAGTATCCCATTAAATCCGGTGAAGGCGGCAACCCCGGTTCCGGTGAACAATAAACATTTTCTGAGAGGGGCTGTTGCTATTGCGGCCAATGGTATTCCCATTTTCAACCCCTATACCAATACCGGCGTAGATGCATTTTTGGATGGGCAGTTGGACCAGTGGGGTGGCCACTCAGGACGCGCTGATGATTATCATTACCACATTGCGCCCTTATTCCTTGAGGCAAAATCGGGCCGGATAACCCCCATCGGTTTTGCGTTGGATGGTTACGCCATTTTTGGCAGCAAAGAACCTGACGGATCAACCATGGCAACGTTGGATGCCAATCATGGCCACACCTGGAAAGATGGCCGTTATCATTATCATGGAACTGCCGCAGCACCGTATATGATTGGGAATATGGTGGGGCAGGTAACCGAAGACACCACCCTGCAGATTGTGCCACAGGCGGTAGCCAAAGGCGTTCGCCCTGCATTAACCCCGCTTAAAGGTGCCACCATCACAGGTTTTCATCCCAATGGAAATAATGGCTATACCTTGATTTATACCCTTTCAGGCGCTACAGATTCTATCGTTTACTCGTGGAATCAGGCTGGTAATTTTGTGTATGATTTCTATGCTTCAGGGGTTAAAACTACCAACAATTACAACGGGAAAACCTTGTGTGAAGTACCCGGCCGGGTTAATCATAACAACGCCGTTCAATATGTGCTGATTTATCCAAACCCTGCATCAGATATACTTTCTATTCAGCTTAAAAATGGCATTAATGCCGCTGAAATTGATGCAGTGGAATTGTACAATCAGGCAGGTGAAAAGGTTTATCACGCTGCAGGATTTCAGCCATCCATCTCAGTTTCGGGAATGGCCAAGGGGATTTATTGGTTGAAAATGAAGCGAAATGGCACCGAATTGGTGAATAAGGTGATTATAAAATAAAATTGTGTTGAAACTCAGTTTATCGACAATTATTTTCACTATTCCGGTATTGCTTATTGGGCAATATAAGGGCACAGGCAGTGTTACCCAGGGAAAAGGGCAAACGGATATAGCCAAACTGATGGATTGCGCAGGAGGCCGTATCTCAGCCCTTGGCAGCATTACTGACAGTAAAAATCAAAATTGGACGGTGCCGGCAGTGGTAGAATACAATAACACTGCTGTGCCCTTTGCCTCTGATTTGTATAATGCCTGCAACGGGAAAACCTATGCCAATACGGGAGCCGCATTGGCCGCACTTAATGGCAGTGATATTGTTACCATCGATTCTGATGGTGAATTGATTACCGCATACGTGTTTGCTGACAACTATTTTGAAATGTACATCAATGGCATTGCGGTGGGAAAAGACAAAGTGCCATTTACGGAATTTAATTCTTCCATCATTCGGTTTAGGGTTAAAAAACCCTTCACCATTGCCATGTTGCTCGTAGACTGGGAGGAGGCGCTGGGATTGGGTACCGAACTCAATGGCGGTTTTGCCTACCATCCGGGTGATGGGGGTATGGTTGCATTGTTTACCGATAATACCGGAGCTGTTGTGGCAAAAACCGATTCCGACTGGAAGGCACAAACCTTTTATACTGCGCCGATTAAAGATTTAACGTGTGCATCAGAACAGGGAAAATTCAGGTTGTCTAATCTCTGCAGCACAACATCCGAAAATGACGGTACCAACTGGTATGGATTGCATTGGAAACGCCCTGACAACTGGACATCCGTTGCTTTTGAGGACAGTGTATGGCCATTTGCATCTGTTTTTACCAATTCGGAAATTGGGGTTAATAACAAACCCTCATATACCAATTTTACGGATGTTTTTGATAAGCAGGGAAATGATGCCCGGTTCATCTGGAGCAGCAACGTAATACTGGACAATGAAGTGCTGGTGAGATATACTGTAAAGGCAAATCCGGTATCATTAAAAACCATTCGCAGAAGTTACAGAATTACCAATCCGGCATTGGGTAAATTGCGCGTTGTTGCAGACCAACCGGGGAAGTATCATT
Organism: Bacteroidota bacterium; assembly: GCA_041170685.1. Lineage (GTDB taxonomy): Bacteria > Bacteroidota > Bacteroidia > NS11-12g > UBA955 > RGEC01. The sequence goes on from JBEDNI010000252.1 coordinate 2,583, forward strand.
ATACCCTGTTTGATTGTACTGGACGAAAAGTGATGCAAAACGAAACTGCCAATCAGGAAATTACATTTGATGTGTCTATGCTGATAAATGGTTCGTATACACTCCATGTAAAAAGTGCAGATGTCGAAATTCAAAGCCATAAAATCCT
>JBEDNI010000253.1:0-2709 GCA_041170685.1 Bacteroidota bacterium
GGTTGAATGTTCAAATATTATCAGAAAAAGGACTGAACATCCTTACATAGTTTATGATATCATGGAATTAAAATATTCGTTCAGCCATAGCCAGGCTGAGGGAAACATCGCAAAAACAAAATAAACAGATATTAAAATAAATTGCTGAATTGATCAGGCTTCTCTGATTTGTGCCAGTGGTGGTATAGCCCTTTGCATCTTGTGCGCAAAGGCATGATGCCGCTTTTGTAGCATCGAAAAAACATATCCCAGTCTTCGCCTCCCCAGCTTTGATAGTTTTCATCATAAACCACGGCTTGTCCATGCCATTTTTTATGGGCCGCAAATAGTCCAGTACCTGCACTCAGCCATTTCCAGGAGGGGTTTTCAGGGTATAACTGCCATTGGCATACCGGAAACCATGCGGTTTTAGGCCTCACAAACCTTCGTATGGTGTTTTCCAGATCCGGTGGTAAGGTCATGTCGGCATCGCATGCAAAAATCAGGTCCCCTGTGGCCTGTTTTATTGCCCGGTTAAATGCTGCTGCACGTGTAAAATCTCCACTTTCGCTTTCCCATACCAGTGCTCCGTTCCAGTGCTTTTGCAGCCATACGTACAGTGCTTCAGAATCGGTACTACCCCGGTCATAAATAGACAAGCCAAAAGTACCATTTTTGTTAATGCTGGACAGCGAGGTTACCATGCGTTTTAAGTTCTCAGAACGATCTTTAATACCCACGCAAACCCAGATGGTTTCCATGCTTTGTTTTGACACAACAAGTCCCAATAAACCCAACAGGTCGGTGATGATGGTTTTATAACCCAATTGCTTGCGCTGCGGACTTTTCAGCCAAAACCAGGCAAAGCGTTTCAGGGCTGTTAACATGGATTTACGGATTTTCGTGGTGATTGATAAAATCGGTGTGGTCCTGTTGTTTTTCCACCATGGTTCGGTAGTAACCATCCTCTTTATTCATGAGGTTTTCGTGGTTTCCTTGTTCAATAATCTTACCCTGCTTAAGCACCACAATGGTGTCAGCATGCCTAATGGTGCTGAGGCGGTGTGCAATCACAATACTGGTGCGGCCTTTCATCAGGGTTTTCAGTGCAGATTGGACTTGTTGTTCGCTTTCGGTGTCAAGACTGCTGGTGGCTTCATCCAGAATCAACAGTTGCGGGTTTCTTAACATGGCCCTTGCTATGGCTATTCGCTGCCGCTGTCCCCCACTCAGTTTAATGCCTCTGTCACCAACAACCGTTTCATATCCCTCAGGAAAGGCGGAAATAAAATCATGGGCATTGGCCATTCGGGCTGCCTCGTATACCGCCTCCTTGTCTGCGGCAGGATTCCCGTATAATATATTTTCATAGATGGTACCTCCGAACAACAAAATTTCCTGAGGAACCAATGCAAGTTGCTTGCGTAACTTGAATAAATCCATGTCGGCAATGACCTGTTCTCCAATGGTTATTTTTCCGGAATCCGGTTCATAGAAGCGGTACAGTAGGTTGATGATGGTACTTTTTCCCGCACCGCTGGGCCCTACAATGGCCAAGCTTTTTCCTTCATCTACTGATAGATTCACCCCGTTTAAAACCGGGTAATCGGGCCTGCCGGGATAGCTGAAAGAAACATTGTCAAAAACCACCCTGCCCTTTACCGGTTCTAGAGTTCCCCAGGAGGGAAGTGCCTGTTCGGAGGGCTTTTCAATCAGATCCAAAACCCGTTCTACTGCACCCAGTGTTTTTTGAATTTGCACAAACTGCTCGGCCATGCCCCCAATACTCCCGCCAATAAAGCCGGTAAAAAACATGAAGCTAATGAGTTCTCCAAGGGCCATTTCACCCGATCTGACCATGCCAAGACCCAGGAAAATCAGCCACACAATGCTGCCAAACAGGCACACGATGATAAAACTGCTGAAAGCGCCTCGCATTAGTCCGCGGAAAATGCTCTTTTTGCGCAGCTGTTCCACATCATTGCCGTAGCGTTGCATCTCAAATTGTTCATTGGTAAAAGCTTTTACATTCTGAATGCCGGTAAATGTTTCTTCGGCTATGACGCTGTTGCGTCCGGTTAAATCTTGTACTTGCCGGCCTATCTTTCTGATAAATCTACCAAAAAACAATGATATTACTACCACCACAGGAACCGTCCCTAACATGTATAGTGATAGGGTGTTGCTGGTAATAAACAGATAAATAATACCGCCAATGATGACCATCAGTTGCCGCAGAAACATGGCAAGGTTGCTGGTAAAAGTATCCTGTATCTGACCAATATCTGAAGTGAAACGGCTGAGTAAATCTCCGGTGCGGTTTTGGTGAAAGAAGTCCATGTTCTGAAGAATCACGGATCGATATAGTCGGTTTCTCAGGGTGGCGGTCAGATTTTCGGCAACCCGCACATACAGGCCAATCCTAAGGAAGGAAAAAATAGCCTGAGCAAGAAAAAGGTACAAAAATACCATAGCACTTTCTTGCAGGCGGTTTACATCGGTATAAGCGTCTACCATTCTGCCCAGCAAATCAGGAAAAAGGAGGGCTGTAGCAGCGGTAATGGCCAGAAAAAGCGTTCCCAGTGCCAGCAGCCATTTGTCGGAAGCCGGCATAAGTCCAAACAATCTCAGAGATTTACGAATGGCGTTTTTGCTAATTTTATGTTTGGGTATATCTCTTCGTTCCATGGTTTGCACTGCAAAGTTCATCTAAATTATGAATTATTTGGA
>JBEDNI010000254.1:0-2674 GCA_041170685.1 Bacteroidota bacterium
CGGTCATTCCATCCAGCATCACTTTGTTCATAATGGGTGAACCCCCGCGTATGTACAATTGTCCACCCTGATCACCCGTAAAGACCACGCCCGGCATAATCTGCAGGTATTGTATAATGTCTGCCTCAGCCCCCACCGTCGGTATTTTGTAAATCTGTTTTGCTTCAATGGGGGTTCCCGTAATGCCTGCATCCCTCTTTCTGGCAACAGAAATCCTCACTTCTTCTATACTGGTTGATTTGCTTAAATAATGATCTGCTTTTGTATTGGAAGCGTTGAAAAGAACCACTTCCGTGGAAATGGTATCATAACCGGCAGCCCATATCCAAAGTCGTTGCTTTCCGGTAGGAACTTTTGTGAGGGAATAGAAACCATCTGCATCAGAAAGTACTATGCGGCCGTCATGGCTCAGTTTTACAACAGCATTGGCAATTCGGTCACCGGATTCAGCATTGTAAACAAAACCTTTTAAGTCACCGGTTTGTGCAACCAAACTAATGGCAGAGACCAAAGTGGCCAAAAAACAAAATAAAACCCTCATCCGATACCGCGAAAATACGGAATTTGATTGGCATCATTTAACTTTGTGCCGGCATGATTTACCGTTTTAAGGTTTGGTTCGAAGATCTGGAAGACGTTGTCAGGTGGATTGACATTAAACCGTCGCATTCATTCCTTGATTTTCACAATATAATACAGGATTCAATTGGCTTTGATAAAAAAGAGCCTACATCTTTCTATATCAGCGATGATAAATGGCGCAAACTATTTGAGATTTGCCTGGATGATATGGGAATGAACGATACGGAAGACCCAGAACCCAAATCCCTTATGAAGGACGCCAGACTGCGGGATTTTATCAATGACCCGCATCAGCGTTTTATCTACATTACCGATTTTCTTGCCATGTGGACCCTGAATTGTGAGTTGCAAATGATAGCAGACGATGCCCCCAAGAAAGAATATCCATTGGTATTCCGTAGCGAGGGCAAGTCTCCCCGTCAGCGGGAAGACAGCAGATTTAAGATGCTTGACGACAATGAATTTGACGCACTGGCGGCAAAAATCCTGGCAGCAAAAACAGGAAAAAATATCATGGATGGAGCCGAAGAAGAATTATTGGATGATGATGATGATGATGACAATGAGGATGATGACGACTTGGGATTGAATGAATATGGAGACAGCCCGGATGATGAGTTTGGCATGGACGGTTTCTCTGAGGTAAGCGACCAATAATATCGGATTAATCCGATGAAGCCAATAATTATTGCTTTAGCAGGCCCCACAGCTTCCGGAAAAACTGACCTTGCTATTGATTTAGCCCAACGCCTCAATACAGAAATTATCAGTTTTGACAGCAGGCAATTTTATCATGAATTGAATATTGGAGTTGCTCGTCCCACCCCTGAGCAACTACACCTTGCCACTCACCATTTTATTGCCTGTAAAAGCATACACACGCCATATTCTGCAGCTTCATTTGCAACTGATGCCCGTAAAAAAATTACGGATATTTTACAAAACAAGGAATATGTTATCCTCTGTGGTGGCACCGGGTTATACCTAAAAGCCATATTAGAGGGTCTAAGTCAATTACCGGAAATTTCCACCGAGGTGAGAGAATCGGTTGAAAAAATCTGGAGAATGCAGGGTTTGGAAGGTTTGTACCGAATCATTAAACAAATTGATCCCGAAGCCATTGCACAGCTTGATACACAAAACCCCGCTCGAATGAAAAGGGCGACTGAATTGCTGCTATTAGCCCAAAATCAATCACTAAAAGAAATTTATAGCCATCAACCGGACCCCATCCCCTTTGACTGGAAAATTTATCATTTAAATCCGGACCGTCAAGTTTTATATAGCCGTATTGAACAGCGGACAGATACCATGATTGCCCATGGCTTGATTGATGAAGTTGTGCAACTTTTGCCAATGTGTGATTTACCGCTGCTAAAAACGGTAGGGTACACAGAGATATTTGATTATTTGAAAGGAAATCTGACCCTGAATGATGCCGTTGCTTTGATTAAGCAGCACACCCGAAACTACGCCAAAAGACAAGTAACATGGTTTAAAAACAAAACACAAGCTACCTTTTTACATCCTCAAAATGCGGCAGATTTTATCTTAAATGACCTCTCTGATCAGAGATCTGAATATTGATAAATTGGGTCTACGGGGCTTCCGGGTTCAATGGTACAAACTGTTTTTATCAAACCATCGTTCAATCCATAGACCCAGCCATGAATCATGGGTTTTTGATGGTATTTCCATGCGCGCTGCACAATACTCGTTTTCACCAGATTCTGCACCTGTTCATTTACGTTGAGTTCAACCAGTCTTTCCAAACGCTTGTCTTCACTGTCCAGACTGAGTAATTCCTGCCTATGTAAACGATATACATCCTTGATGTTTCTCAGCCATTTATTTAAAACACCCATGCTATGATGACTTAATGCAGCCTTTACCCCGCCGCAACCATAGTGACCACAAACAATGATATGCTTCACTTTTAGTTCTTCTACCGCATATTGCAGTACACTCAGCAGGTTCAAATCGGTGTGCACGACCATATTCGCTATATTTCTGTGTACAAAAAGTTCACCGGGTTCTGCACCTACAACCTCATTGGCAGGAACACGGCTGTCTGAGCATCCAATCCATAGAT
>JBEDNI010000255.1:0-3217 GCA_041170685.1 Bacteroidota bacterium
GTTTAAAATGAATGCTGAAAACGGGATTCCGCTGGGTGCAGGTGTGCAGTGCTACTTTATGGATGCAACCAACAAGGTGCTGGATTCCCTGATTCAGCCATTCAGGTATGTCCTGAAACAGGCAGATGTTGATGCAGGTGGGAATATTATTGCGCCCTCAATAGATCAGTGGGAGCTGGTTATTGAGAAACCCCGCATTTCCAATATCCTCAAAGCAACGCGGCTGCGAACACGGGCCTGGATTCCAACTTCCTCATACAATGGAAATTCGGTTCCTGTGCGCATTACCACAGACCAGAAACTAAAATTTAAGTTGGGCGCAGAAATAATCCTATCAGCCGATGCGAAAATTTAAACGCCCTCTTTTTCTAGTATTGCTGGTTACTGCTGCTTCATGGCTTACGGCCCAGCAAAACTTCAGTCTGTATCATATGGAGAGTCTGCCACAGCGTTCTGCCCTCAATCCGGCATTGATGCCTGACTGCAAGTGGTATGTTGGATTTCCTGGTTTCAACAGCCTGGGTGCGCAGGTCACCAACACCGGGTTCAATCTCAAAGAGATTAATAATGCTGTTGAGGTAAGTGGAGGCGAGACGCTATTGAATCTCAATAAGCTGTTGAATGTGTTTTCCAAACAGAATTATTTGAGTTTGAAGGCCGATCAAACATGGGTTAATTTTGGATTCAGCAAAAAAAAGCACTTTTTTACTGCCGCAATAACCGACAAAGCCGGAATTAAATTTGGATATCCCAAGGATTTGTTCCGCTTCATCATTGATGGAAACGGAGGCTCCAATCTGGGTGAAACGTTTGATTTTCGCTTTAGCGCAGATGCTTACCATTACCGTGAATATGGGGTAGGATATGCATACCGCCTGACCGATAAACTGACATTGGGTACCAAGATAAAATACCTGCAGGGTACAAGCCGTGTTGAGCTAAAGGACGCTTATTTGAAAATACGCACACGCCCGGAGGATTACGCGCTTGAAATTAGTGGCAATTATCAGTTGAATGTGGCCAGTTCGTTCGGACAAATTATTACTGCGGACGGCAGCGATCTTGAGTTGGATCCCCGCGGGTTTTATAAAGGAATCAAAAATACCGGCTGGGGAATTGATTTGGGCGCTGAATACACCGTAATGGATAAGCTGAAACTTTCTGCTTCACTGATAGATCTGGGTTACATAAACTGGAAACAAAATGCTACAAGCATTGTGGCTGCCAATCCCAATGCCACCTTTGTGTATGATGGTTATAAAATTTCCTCGTCAGATACTTCCATAGATCCAGGAGAGTATTTTGAGCGAATAGGAGATTCACTAATAGGTATGTTCGGCAGTGATACGCTGCGCAGGTCTTTTCGCACGGCATTGAGTACCGAACTCATGTTCGGAGCGAGTTACGCGCTTCGAAAAAATCTGAAACTTAACGCACTCTTTTATGGTGACATATATAACAAAAGGTTAATGGGTGGACTCACACTCGGTTTATTCTGGCGCCCGGTGAAGATGTTCAGTGTCAATATCAATAACACATTTTATGGTCGCGCCTGGTTGAATCCGGGTATTTGCATGGCATTCAATGCAGGTGCTGTTCAAGCTTATTTGGCTGCCGAAAATTTTTTGGCACCATTTACGCCGGGTAGTGCCAGGGGGGCTGCTTTCAGGACCGGAATCAATCTAACCTTTGGAAGGACCAAAAACCGAGGAGAAGGTTCCGGTAAACCCGGAAATAATGGTGGTGGTGTAAAAGCTGCGCCAATCGATCCAACCTCTATTTAATAATTCGCATTTTAGCGAATTTTAGCACCAGTTTTTTCTCTCCAAGACCTTCAAAAATTACGGTAGCTTTCCGGTTGTCGGCTTCGCCCTCTATGGCACTGACCGTGCCGCTGCCAAAACGCTGGTGCTGAACTTTGTCGCCTTCTTGCAAACCGCTGATATCACCGGGCTCAAAATTGGGGTCGGGTTCCGGTAGGTTGGTACTGCGTGATTTGGCAGTTCCCAACAAGGTTGTAATTGGTGTTTTTTCTGTGCCGTGGCGGTTTTCCCGTTTATCAAACAAGGCATTAAGCGGATTTTCCTTTTTAAGTCCGGCCAGGTTCATATCCATATACTGATTGTCAATTTCATCAATGAACCGACTGGGTTCACAAGGCATAAGACTGCCATATTTAAACCGACTGCTGGCATAACATAGGGTGAGTGCTTTTTCGGCGCGGGTAATGGCTACATAAAATAAACGTCTTTCTTCCTCCAAATCAGTTCTTGATGTCAGGGCCATCTGAGAAGGAAAAAGGTTTTCCTCCATACCTCCAATAAAAACATGCGGAAATTCCAGTCCCTTGCTACTGTGTATGGTCATTAAACTCACACAATCTCTGTCTGGATCCTTGTCTTTTTGATCATCGGTATACAATGCCACTTCTTCCAGAAAATTGGAGAGGTTTTTTTCCTTTTCACTTTCGTCATCCTCCGTAAATTCCTGTATGCCGTTTAGTAATTCTGTTACGTTCTCGTACCGACTGATACCTTCTACGGTTTTATCTTCATAAAGGGTTTTCAGTAACGTGGTTTGTTTGGCCACATGGGTCGCGATATCAAATGCATTGTGGGTTTCAGTCATAGCCATAAAACTCTTCATCATCATGGCAAAATTCTCATAGTTTCGAGCATTGGCTACTATATCCCATATACCGGTTTTATTTTCCGAAGCCAGAAATAGCAGTCGGTTTACGGTTGTGTCTCCAATACCCCTTGCCGGATAATTAATAATGCGCTTAAGGGCTTCTTCATCGTTGGGGTTGACCGTTAATCTGAGATAGGAGAGGAGGTCTTTGATTTCTTTTCGCTGATAAAAACTAGTGCCACCGTAAATACGGTAATCAATGCTTTGTCTGCGCAAGGCCTCTTCAAAACTGCGGCTTTGGCTGTTGGTTCTGTACAGAATGGCAAATGCTTTGTTAGGCAGATGTTTCTGGTTTTTCTGTTCAATGATTTGCTGCGCAACAAAACGGGCTTCATCGCTGTCGGTAGCTGAGCGAACCACTTTGATTTTATCGCCGGTTTCATTGGATGTCCATACCTCTTTTTCCAGCTGATTTCTATTGTTTTTGATTACGCTGGAGGCGGCGTTGACAATGTTTCGGGTGCTTCGGTAGTTTTGCTCCAGTTTTACTGTAAACACATCCGGATAGTCGCGGTTAAAGTTGAGT
>JBEDNI010000256.1:0-2637 GCA_041170685.1 Bacteroidota bacterium
CGCGGGTTTAAACCCGCGGCTATGGGCGTTATTATTCGCTCCATCAAATCACAACCCCCAGGGGTAGGTCTCGGGCAATTGAAGCCCATCCGGCTCTATGTGCATGGCATGCACAGGGTGCGTTTTTTGAAAATACAGAAACGCCTGATACCGCTCGGGAATCACACTGGGAACATAGTTTTTGGTTTCTTCGCTGCCGGGTAGATACACCACCCCAATAGCCCGATGGTTGATACGTTTTTCAAAAAACTCGGTTTCGCGCAAATCATCTGAAAACACCATACAGTCACTGCCCACATGCTCTTCCATAAATTGCTCCCAACTGCCATTTCGTGCCGGTGGCATATCCATTTTAATGGGTTTTCCGCTCCATCGGTTGGAGGCTAATACCCTACCGCTGTAGGAACCCATGCCGACACTGAATACGCCTTGAGCATGGAACTGCTCATGCAGCAGCTGCCCCAGGTTCAGCATTCCGTCTTCGGTCATATCGGTGGCACGGGCATCGCCAATGTGGGTATTATGTGCCCACACAATGGCTTTGGATTGCTTGCCGTGAAATTTCAGCAGTCGGTCCAGGGTATCGGCCATATGCAGGTCCCTGAGGTTCCAGGATAGCGGCCCCGCTTTTATCATGGCCCTGTAGTATTTTTCGGCATTGACCGTAATAACACCGTTTTGCTCGGCATTCAGCGGCGCTTCGGGGTCGGTATTGTAACCTGCATGCTTGTTTCGGATGGCAGCCAGCAAGGCCACTGCTTCTTCCTCACACGATTGGGATAGGGCACCATTGCGCACCGCATAAGACAATCCTTCCTGCGTACCATAGGGCTCAAAACACCGGAAAACCTTCTGCACGTGACCATATGCTTCCCTGTCATTGGCTTTGAGGTACGCCGCCAAATACTCTAGTGATTCCTGCAGGCTGTATACATCCAATCCATAAAAACCTGCCCTGTGCTTTTCTTCACGCCCATCGTTGTAGCGGCGAAGCCATTCGGCAAAGGCGTCGGTTTCCCAGTTGGCCCACATCCACGTAGGCCAGCGATTAAAATTCTTCAGCACTTCCCTCGATTTTTTAGGTGTGCCTTTATACCCCTTAACATAGCGGTTTAATTGGTATGCATCGGGCCAGTCTGCTTCTGCTGCCACAAAGCTGAAATTCTTTTCCGAAATCAGCCTTCGGGTAATGTGGTTGCGCCATAAATAAAATTCATGGGTGCCATGGGTTGCTTCGCCTAGCAGCACAATGCGGGAATCCCCGATTTTATCCAGCAGCAAATCCAGGTCTTCGGACTGTTGCAGCGACAATGCCGCCGATTTCAATTTTCTTACCGCCTCTTCTTCGGCGTGTGTGGAAAGCAGTTTTACATCTTGCATAACAATACAAAACAAGACCTTCAAACAGCCTGAAATACTGCCCGGCATCAGCCGGAAAGATGAAGTTAAACGGCAATAAGATTTGGAAATGTCAGTTTTTTTCTGTATATTAAACCTTAATGAAAATCACCACCCCCTATATACACCTCAATGCCCTGCTCAAACTACTGGGCTGGGTAGAAACCGGATCTGAAGCCAACAATGCTATCGACAATGGCCTTGTAAAAGTGAACGGACAAACCGAAACCCGACGCCGCAATAAAATCTATCCGGGCACGGTGGTAGCCTTTGAAAACAGGCAGGTTACCATCGAATAATCCTACACATACAACGGGTTTTGGCGAAAAATCGCCTGTTACTGCGTATCATTGCAGTTACGCTTTTATGATGAAAAGAACCTTACTGCTGGGAATGGCACTCGCTGCAGCCACCGTTCCCGTTCTGGCCCAGAAAAAGAAAAACGACAAGAAAAAAGGTGCTCCCGCCGCCGCTGAAGCACCCAAACCCAAAGACGACAAGCCTACAATCGCTTCCAAAACCAAAAGCTGCAAGCGCATACCGGGTTTGTTCACCCTGTTTAGGGATACAGCCACCGGCAAAGCTTATCTGCTTATTAAAAAAGAGCAGCTCAACAAAGAGTTCATCCATTTCACCTACACCGAAAATGGCGTAACAGATGCCGGTTTTCACCGCGGACAGTTCCGTGGCAGCCGCATTTTCAAAATCAAAAAGCATTATGAATACATCGATTTTGAGCAGCAAAACACCAGTTTCTATTTCGACCCCAACAACGAAATAAGCAAAAGCGCCAACGCCAATATCAGCCACAGCTCACTGGCCTATGAAAAAATTGTTGCTTCGGATGAAAAGTCAGGTGAATACCTCATCGATGCCGATGAACTGTTTTTGGGTGAAAAACTACACCAGATAAAACCCAGCGGATTCCCCGGCAACCCTATGGCATTCAACCTGGGCAGCCTAAGCCGCACCAAAACGCGCTATGAGCAGTTGAAAAACTACCCCATGAATACCGATCTGGTGGTGCGCTATGTGTTTGAAAACCCTTATCCTATCAATGGCGGCAGCGAAGAGGTAACTGACGCCCGTGCCACCAATGTGGTGGTGCAGCACAGCCTGATTGAAATGCCTGCTGATGGTTACAAACCCCGTTTTGACGATCCCCGCGTAGGTTATTTCTCTGACCAGGTGAACGATATGACCACCACCGCGGCTATAAACTATCGTGACCTCATCCAC
>JBEDNI010000257.1:0-2608 GCA_041170685.1 Bacteroidota bacterium
TACTTATTGTGATATTTACAATAAGTGGGGTAAACAAATCATTTTCACAAACACCCAATATTGTGCTGGGAAGGCCAACCGATACATCGGTCACGGCCAGTATTCTGTTTAATCAGTCTGTAACCGCATACCTGGAATATGGCAAATCCACCGGAAACTACGATGGGCAGACCTCTCAAATTACTTATTCAGCCAACACCCCAATTGAGGTGGTAATGCAGCCCCTGCTGCCAAACACTCGTTATTATTACCGACTTCGTTATAAAACCTCAGGAGCTCCTTCGTTTAGCGCAACAGCAGAATATAATTTTCATACGCAGCGTGCCCTTGGCAGCACTTTCACATTTACCATTGAGGCAGATGAACACCTTTATGATAAAAAGGGGATTGCCAATATGTATCGAGTAACGCTTGCGAATCAGGCGGCAGACAAGCCCGATTTTATGCTGTCGTTGGGCGATATTTTTGGCGATGATCATAACTGGAGTACCATAACGTCTCAGGAGGTGGATGATTTACACCTGGATTATCGTCCATTTCTGGGGGCCGTATGCCACTCTATTCCTTTTTATGTTTGTTTAGGAAACCACGAGGGAGAGAATGACTTTTATTTTCTCCAGAATCCCGGAAATAATTTGTGCGTGTGGGGCACGCAATGGCGAAAGCACTATTATCCCAATCCTTATCCCAATGCATTTTATTCGGGCAATACAGACAATGAAGCATACGGAATTGGCAATCCCGAGAACTATTATGCCTGGACCTGGGGGGATGCACATTTTATTGTGCTGGATGTGTACAGGGATCAGTGCGACACTTCCGATAAACCCATTAAATGGGAATGGTCGCTGGGCAAAAAGCAATACGACTGGTTAAAGTCAACGCTGGAGGGTAGCACTTCGAAATACAAATTTGTGTTTGCCCATCACGTCCGTGGTCAGGGCAGAGGCGGCATTACCAATGCCACCGGTTATGAATGGGGCGGAATGGTAAACGGCAGGGATTTGTTTGCCGCTAACAGGCCGGGCTGGGCTAAGCCCATTCACAAGCTATTTGTGGACAATAAAGTCGATATCTTTTTTCAGGGCCATGACCATGTTTTTGCCCATGAAATGCTGGATGGGGTAACCTATCAGTCCTGTCCCATGCCCAGTGACTCCACCTATCAAATAGGCATTCGCGATAATGGTGATGCCTATTTAACCGATACCTTTGGTGGAACAGGCCATGTAAAGGTAACGGTATCTCCTGATGGTGTTAAGGTAGATTTTGTGAGGGCTTATTTGCCGGCAGATACCTTGGGTGCGCATAAAAACAGGGAGATTCCCTTTACCTATACTGTGAGAGGTAATCCCGCTAGAAATTACCAAACCGCTGCGAGCCATATATCGGTTATGCCGAATCCTGCGAGCGACAGAATTAGGGTGTTGTTTCCGGAAATTTACCGTCAAAAATCACTTGCATTATTCAAGCTTTCAGGGCAAATGTTGTTGCAATCACCATCGGAAGATATGGATGTGAGCGCCATCCCCGACGGGATTTACCTGTTACAAATCAAGGCCGATGAGATAACCACAAACCGAAAAATTATCATTCGCAAATAATTAGATGAAATACTTTTACCTCTCTGTGTTTTTATGGTTTCAGACCCAGGCATTAACCGCACAGACAATATTGCAGTCTGAGTTGCTTGGCAGGCCGACAGACAAGGGTGTGACCCTTCAGATGTTTTTTAGTGAAGCGGTTGAAGTGTCGATGCAATACGGTCTGAAGGCCGGTGCATGGGATAAACAAACCCCATGGCAGTCTTTTTCAACAGGAAATGCAGCAGAAATTGTTCTTACGGACTTATTGTCTGATACACAATATTATTACAGGGTGCAGTATCGCAAACCCGGCACCACCAGTGCTGTAAATCGTCCGGAGTTTAGGTTCAGAACGGCCAAGCCCAAAGGCAGGAGTTTCACCTTTGTGATACAGGCCGACCCTCATTTGGATGAACAGAGCGATACAGCAGTGTATTCACGCTGTTTACAAAATCAGTTCGAAGACAATCCTGATTTTATGATTGACCTGGGCGATATTTTGATGTCTGATAAACTCAGAACACCGGCCAAGGTTATCCCCCGTGACACGGTTACTTACAGGGCAAAAATGATGCGCAGGTACTATGAGAAATTAGGACATTCAGTACCCGTATTCATTGCCATCGGCAACCATGAAGGCGAATGTGGCTGGTTAAATAATGGCACTGCTTCCAATGTGGCGGTATGGGGAACTGTAGACCGTAAAAAGTATTTTCTCAACCCCGAGCCCAATGGTTTTTATTCAGGTGATACCACCAATTATCCCGTAGTGGGCCGAAGACAAAGTTATTATTCATGGCAATGGGGCGATGCGCTGTTTATGGTGCTTGATCCCTATTGGCACACTAAAACCAAACCCGATTCACTGAATGGATGGAGATGGAGTTTGGGAAAAGCCCAGTATGACTGGCTGAAAACCACCCTTGAAAACAGCGATGCCAAATTCAAGTTTATATTTGCTCATCAGCTGGTGGGTGGTGATCCCGAAGGTCGAGGTGGTGTGGAATTTTGCGACCGGTATG
>JBEDNI010000258.1:0-2584 GCA_041170685.1 Bacteroidota bacterium
GCCTTTTTGTATACTTAAGAATCCCTTCTTGGGCCTCGGTCATCACGCTGTTCGCGACGGGGTCCACGGTCTCCGCCGCCTTCACGTCGCTCACGGGGTGCCGGCTCTACATATCCTTCAGGTTTTGGAAGCAACACCTTGCGGCTCAGACGGAATTTACCGGTTTTCTTATCAATTTCGATGAGTTTCACGTCCAGTTTATCGCCTTCTTTCAGCACACCTTCCATGCTGCCCAGTCTTTCCCAGGTGATTTCGCTGATGTGCAAGAGACCATCTTTGCCGGGCATAAACTCTACGAACGCACCAAAATCCATAATATTTTTTACAGTACCATGGTACGTTTCTCCAACTTCAGGCACCGCTACAATGGCTTTAATCATTCCGCTGGCAATACGCATTGCCTCGCCATTGCTGCTGAATATTTCAACAAATCCTTTGCCGTCGCGCTCTTCAATAGCCACTTTAGCACCGGATTTTGCCTGAATATCCTGAATTACCTTTCCACCGGGACCAATTACAGCACCTATGTATTCTTTCTCTATAACCAATACTTCTACTCGGGGTGCATGCGGTTTCATTTCGGGTCGTGGGGCTGAAATGGCTTTGCCCATTTCTCCGAGAATATGCAACCTTCCTTCGCGAGCCTGCTGTAATGCCTGATATACCATATCCCATTTCAAACCATTGATTTTAATGTCCATCTGGCATGCGGTAATTCCCTCAGTGGTTCCTACCACCTTAAAGTCCATATCACCAAGGTGGTCTTCGTCACCCAGAATATCGCTCAGAATGGCATATTTGTCGGAACCTTCCTTGCTGATAAGCCCCATAGCAATGCCGCTCACGGCTTTTTTAATAGGAATACCTGCATCCATCAGCGCCATTGAGCCGGCACAAACGGTCGCCATGGAACTGGAGCCATTACTTTCCAAAATGTCGCTCACAATACGCAACACATAGGGAACATCATTGGGTACCATCTTTTTAATCCCTCTAAGGGCCAGATTTCCATGCCCAATTTCACGACGTCCGGGCCCCCTGTTGGGTCTTACCTCTCCGGTACTGAAAGCGGGGAAGTTGTAATGGAGCATAAAGCGATTGTATCCATAAAGCATTGGAGCATCTAGCAGTTGCTCATCCATTTTGCTGCCCAGTGTTACGCTGGTCAGAGATTGGGTTTCACCCCGGGTAAACACAGAACTGCCGTGTGCTGCCGGCAAATAATCAACCTCGCAGTTGATGGGACGAATCTGGGTAGAGCTTCTTCCGTCCAGACGGCGGCCTGTTTCCAGAATCATGTCGCGCATTACGTGATATTCTGCCTCATGAAAATACTTTTTCACAAGACTTTTCTTCAGATCAGCATCTTCAACGCCCTCAAAACGGGTAAGGTATTGATCCAGTATGGCACGGAATGCCTCGTGACGATCGCTTTTGGCACTGCCGCTTTCGGCCACTTTGCGCAATTCCGGACTACAATCAGCAATAACCTGCTTACGCAAGTCATCATCGTTGGTCTCGTGGTTATATTCACGGGTTGCCTTTCGGCCACCCAGCATTTCAACAAACTTGATTTGCTCTGCGCAATGCCTTTTTATAGCGTCATGTCCAAATTTCAGGGCTTCCAGGAAGTCGGCTTCAGAAACCTCGTCCATTTCACCCTCCACCATATTGATGTCGTGGGCCGTTCCACCCACCAGCATATCTATGTCTGAATTTTCCAGCTCTTCTTTGGTCGGGTTAATTACAAACTGACCGTCGATACGACCGACACGCACTTCGCTGATGGGGCCCAGAAATGGGATATCTGTTAGCATTAATGCGGTACTGGCAGCCAACCCCACATAGGTGTCGGGAAGTATATTCTCATCTGAACTGATGAGGAATAAGTTAACCTGAGTGTCACCGTGATAATCCTCGGGGAACAACGGACGCAGACATCTGTCCACCAAACGAGATATGAGTACCTCATAATCGGTCAGCTTGGCTTCGCGGCGGTGAAAACTACCGGGTATGCGACCAACTGCCGCAAATTTTTCCTGGTAATCAACACTGAGTGGCAGAAAATCAATACCCTCACGGGCGTCATAGTTGCTCACAACAGTAGCCAGTATCATGGTTTTGCCTACCTTCAGCACGCAACTTCCATGGGCTTGTCTTGCAAGACGACCGGTTTCGATTTCGATGATTTTACCATCGCCGGTGTCGAATTGGGTTTTTTGTATATTTAGCATAGTTTTTTTATGTAAAAAGCCCCGTTACGCCGGATAGCGTTCGGGGCTTTTCTTATTAAATTTTTTAAGGCTAAGCGAGGAAATATTATTTCCTGATGCCCAGTTCCTTAATAAGTGCGCGATACTTGAAAATATCTTTCTTGGCCAGATAGTTCAGCAGACTGCGGCGCTTACCTACCAAAGCAATCAGCGACCTCTCTGCGCTTTTATCTTTGCGCTGTCCTTTCAGGTGACCACTGATGTAGTTGATTCGTTCAGTAAACATGGCAACCTGTGCTTCTGTGCTGCCGGTGTTTTTTTCGCTACCGCCAAACTTAGCAAAGATTTCTTTTTTCTGTTGAGTTGTCAGA
>JBEDNI010000259.1:0-2582 GCA_041170685.1 Bacteroidota bacterium
TACAAAAACTGGGTGTTACCCTCTTTCATATCCCTACGGGCCGGAAATTTCAACACAACTGCCTGGTGCCTTTTAGTGCTAAACAGGTAACTGTAGACGAGGCCGCAATCGGAAACGAGGGGCAGCACGCATGTATCGTGTCTTATGACGAGGAAACAGCACGCCGTTCACCCATCCGCTACTTTGCATCTTTTGGCGAGATTGCAGGCTTTAAACCGTTGCTTCCCATCAATACGACATCCTACCACATTAGCGGGGTGGAACTCGTTAGGGATGAATTTTCGGGGTGTTTTGTACTGGGTGGGTTTTGGGATGAAAACAAAGAGGAAAGATCCGGTGGTTGCCTTATATTGACGCTGCCCGACAGCATGCAGGCCGGCAATTCAGCGCCTGTGATTAAAACCGGTTTTTCGGAGGCGCTGGTGAGTGAGCTCATTGGTGCAACTGCCCAGGAGAAGGGACGGTTGCCTGAAAATCTGTTTGTCCGTAAAGTGGTTCCGCGTGACGACGGAGGCACCCTCATTATTGCTGAAAAATTCTACATTACCCAGCATTTGGAAACCTTCTACATCAATGGTATTCCCCAAACCAGCTCTAAAAATATTTATCATTATGACGATGTGCTGTTTGTTTCGCTGAACCCGAATGCAGAAATGGAATGGTTTAAAGTATTACACAAAAGGCAAAGCGGTTTTGCCGGTGCCGGTTTTTATAATGGAATAGCCGTTTATGTATGTGATAACAGTATTAATTTGCTTTATAACGACAATGTCACCCAAAATAATCGTGTCATGCACGTCAGCCTAGACAAAAAGGGTGCAATTTTGCAAAAAGTCTTGTTCAACAGCGATGAAGTATACACGGGTTTTGTGCCACAGGAAGGAAAGCAAATTGGCTACAACCGTTTTTTGGTGCCGATAACCATGGATAAAAAACCCCTATTACTGAAACTTACCCAGGATTAGAATGCTTCGTTATTTCAGACATATTGGACCATCAGCGGTATTCGCCGTGTTTTTTGGAGCACTGTTGCTGCGTTTGCCGGCCCTTTTTATCCATGTAGCAAAACCGGAAACCTTGAATGGGGTGGTGCTTGAATCTTTTTTTAATACGGTTAGACAGTGGCCCTGGTTGTCAATTTTATTGGGTTTTCTTGTAGTATTTAGCCAGGCAATGCTGTTCAATCGTCTGTGCAATTTGCATGACGTTTTGTACACACCTACTTTTATGCCGGCCTGGTTTTTTATTCTGGCCAACAGCATATTTCCGGAGAACCTGCACATCAATCCCCTGATGGTTTCCAATTACTTTATCATTGGAACTTTTGCATTTCTGTTCCGGATGCACCAAAGCGATCAAAGTCCGAAGCTGCTGTTTTATGCTGCAGCTCTGCTCAGTTTAGGGTCTTTATTTGTTACCGAATACCTGATGGCATCCTTGCTATTGCTGATAGCGACTATCATTTTTAAGAATGTGGGTTTTCGCGATTTGCTGGCTATCGTTACCGGTACGCTGATTCCTTTGGGTATGATTTGGTCATTTTATTATCTAAATAATCAGCATTTTGACTTTCCCATACCCAAGTATAATCTGAACATCAAGTTTGATGCGGCTATTTTGCGTTTTATCGCACTTACCTACTTTTTTACATTGGCGATTTCCGGTATGTTAAAATCAGGGCTTCACTATTTTAAGAATAACATCAAAACTCGCCGTATCAACCTGATATCCGTGACGTTTTTTATTTTCGCCGTCTTTATCATGTTGCTAAAGATTGGTAACCTTCGCATGTATGCCACTATCACCAATTGTGGGTTGGCATTGTTTGCGGGCTATTTTTTACTGGGCGAGAAAGGGCTTCGCCTGAAAGGGTTGCTGCACAGCATTTTAATAGTGCTGCTGTTGCTTTCGCTGTATGGTGACCGCTTTCGCGACTGGCTTTTGTAGGATTATTCGTTTCGTTTGTTGATACCTATGTTCAACGAAATAACATTACTGTATAATCCGGTTCCGGAAGCACCAAATCCGGCCAGCGCGTAATCCAGTCTTAGCCGGTCAATTTCTACCCCTATGCCGGTGCTGGGTTGCATGGTGAGTCCGAAGCTGCCGTTGCTTCGTGTTTCACGTTGAAACTGAGATACCCCGGCCCTTACCATCAATCGAAACTTTTTGGTTTCCTCCTTGATTCCGGCTTCTATACCCAGGCGTGGGTCAGCACTGATCAATCCGGTTTTGATTAAGGTGTTTCTTTCACCGTCGGTGGTGATTTCCAGATTGGCTTCACCCAGCAGTTCAAATTTATTGCGGGTAAATCGATAAAACCCACCGGTGCTGAATCTGGGCAAAGCCAGTTCCAAGCTGTTTTTGGGAATGGTATTTCCGGTAAGGTATAAGATATCCTTTTGGTTATTGGTGAACGTAAAATTCCAGCTGTTAAAGGTGGTGGTTATGTCACGGGCATTAACGCCAAACCCCCATTTTCCCTTGTAGTCGCGAATTTTGAATCCTGCATCGAGTCCAAACCCCCAGGCCGTAGCAAATTCTCCCACCTTGCGGTGAATGATTTTAACATTGCCTCCCCA
>JBEDNI010000260.1:0-2566 GCA_041170685.1 Bacteroidota bacterium
GATTTATCGGTACCTGTGGGAAAAGTCGTTTTTGACGATAACATTCAACTTTCAAAACCGGTTTTCGATACGCTTATTTGCGATGTACCCTGTTCCGGCAGCGGCACCTGGAGGCGCAGTCCTGAAATGCTGACTGCCTTCTCAATCCAAGATTTAGGCTATTATCAGCAAAGGCAGCGAAATATTGTCAAAAATGCGCTTCCTTTTCTAAAACACGGGGGAAAAATCATTTATCTCACCTGTTCTGTTTTTATGGAGGAAAACGAAACCAACAGTCGGTTCTTCGAAAATGAATTGGGATTAAAAACAGTTTCTGAAAATTATTGCGGTGGCTATGAAAAAGATGCCGATTTTATTTACAGGGCTGTATTTGAGAAATAATCATTCGGGATTATACGCCCATTTGATGTAAATACTTCCCCAGGTAAATCCACCACCAAAAGTACTGAGAATGAGGTTATCGCCTTTTTTAAATTTCTTTTCAAAATCGTACATAAGCAATGGCAGCGTACCGGCAGTGGTATTCCCGTAACGATCTATATTCACGAGTACTTTTTCTTTATCCAGCCCCATTCGCTCCGCTGTGGCATCAATGATACGCAGGTTTGCCTGATGGGCAATCAACCAGTTGACCGAATCGGCGTTTAAGCCATTTCTGTCCATAATATCATAACTCACATCTGCCATATTGGTAACAGCAAATTTGAAAACCGTTTTACCTTCCTGATAGACGTAATGCTGTCTGTTGCTCACCGTTTCAAGCGTGGGGGGATTTAGAGAACCACCTGCAGGCTGGTAAAGAAATTCTCTGCCACTTCCATCCATTTTTAGGATTGAGTCTAACACACCAAACCCATCGGTATTGGGTTCCATTAAAACACAACCACCGCCATCCCCAAAAATGATGCAGGTGTTTCGGTCTGTGTAATCAATGATGGAACTCATTTTGTCAAATCCACACACCAAAACCTTTTTATAACCGCTCTGAATAAATCTGCTGCCGGTTTCCAGCGCATACAAAAATCCGGAGCAAGCAGCCGCAATATCAAAACCCCAAGCGTTTTTGGCCCCGATTTTATCCGCAATAATATTGGCACAAGCAGGGAAAATGTAATCGCCGGTGATTGTACCCACCAGAATTACATCTATTTCTTCAGGGGAAATGCCTTTTTTCTCCAGCATCGGAAGAATGGCATTAACGGCCATATCACTTGTGGCTTTTCCGGGTTCACGGAGAATATGTCTTTCTTTTATTCCGGTTCTCGTGGTAATCCACTCATCGGAAGTATCTACGAGCTTTTCAAGGTCTTTATTGGTAAGAACCGTTTCAGGCACATACCCTCCAACTGCGGTAATGGCTGCTGTTATCTTCTGCATCAGGCGGTAGCTTGGGGATTAATGTAAGTGGCTACAGCATCTTTGATTTTCTGAATCATTCCGCTACTGACCTCCTCGGCTGCGAGTTCAATCATTTTAACAAAAGTATCTGCCTTAGAAATGCCATGCCCTACAATGACCGGTGCGTTAACACCTAAAATAGAGCTGCCACCATAATGTTTAAAATTGAATTTATCGAGGTAATCATCCTGAACACCTCGTTTTGCGAGGCGATAATACATACCCTCACATACTTTTATTATTACGTTACCCGTAAAACCATCACAAACGATTACGTCGCAATGGTCACCAAAAATATCGCGGCCTTCTACGTTGCCCACGAAATTGATTCCGCCTGTTAACTTTAAGAGTGAGTGGGTAGCGCGGGTAAACAAACTGCCCTTCTCCTCTTCTTCGCCAATGTTTAGCAGTCCAACTTTTGGGCTGTCCACCTTATTAACTGCACCATAAAAAACTGAACCCAAAATGGAAAACTGTTGCAAATGTTCAGGCTTACAATCTGCATTTGCCCCTACATCCAGCAATAAACCAGGATGGTTATTGAGTCGGGGTACTACTGAGGTAAGGCAAGGTCTGTCAATTCCGGGAATGGCTTTCACTGTCATGAGAGAACCTACCAGCATGGCTCCGGTATTTCCGGCACTGAGAAAAGCGTCAACCTTACCTTCTGCAAGGTAATGTAAACCTACAGCTATGCTGGAATCATGCTTGGTAGTGAAAGCCCTTACCGGGTGTTCACCCATTTCAATCTGTGTGGGACAGTGGATTATTTCAAAGAGTGTTTGATCCAGACTCTCCTGAATACAAACATTCTCTATGGCACTTTTATCACCAAAAAGCACCACTTTAAATTCTGGGTGAACACGGGCAGCAGTGACAGCGCCTTTTACAGATTCAAGGGGGGCAAAATCGCCGCCCATCGCATCCACTCCAATTTTCATCATTACGATTCGTTACGGCCTTTCATGACCTTTTGGCCACGATACATGCCGGTTTCCAAATTTACTCTGTGGTACAATGAAACATCACCTGTCACAGGGTCTGCTATCATGGGGCGTACTTCCAGTTTGTCATGAGTACGACGTTTGTCCCTACGGGTTTTGGATATTTTTCGCTTAGGATGTGCCATTTTCTTATTTTTATTTCTTTTTTAACAATTCTTTCAATT
>JBEDNI010000261.1:0-6739 GCA_041170685.1 Bacteroidota bacterium
ATAAATACTCACCCTGCTTCCCCATCCCACACCGACCGCACTACCTTCTCTGCCACCCTTCCGGACGCCCCCGCCTCTCCCATCAATTGCTGCAGCTGGGCATAATCCTGAAGTTGCTTATCGCGGTCTGTTCCTTGCACCAGGCCTTCCAAATGGGTTACAATTGCGTTCGCATTAAAATCACCCTGAATTAATTCGGGAACTGTGGGTTTATTTAATATCAAATTTACCAACGATATAAACGGCACTTTAATTACCCGCTTGCCTATCCAGTAGGTAAGGGCAGCCACCCTGTAACATACTACTTGCGGTATTTTCAGCAGGGCCGTTTCCAGTGTGGCAGTGCCGCTGGTTACCACCGCAGCACGGCTGTGTAACAGCACTTCGTAGGTTTTTCCTTCGCACAATTCCATATTCTCAGGCATGGCAAAACGGCCATAAAAATCCTTACCAAAACTCGGAGCCATGGCCACACTAAACTTCCATTCCGGTTTTAATGTCGCCAATTCCATCATTACGGGCATAGCATTGCTTATTTCATTGGCCCTGCTGCCGGGCAACAATGCAATATTTTTTACCCCATCGTAATATTGCGATTTAGTTTGTAGCGTTTGCTTTTTAAGGGCTATTTCATCCAATACGGGATTGCCTACGTATTCTGCATCTACCCCATGTTTTTTGAAAAACTCGGGTTCAAACGGTAAAATAGAATACAGCTTATCTACGTTTTCCCGAATGGCCTTTACCCTGCCCGTATTCCAGGCCCATACCTTGGGCGCGATATAGTAATGCACCGGAATGCCCGCCCTATGGGCAAATTTGGCCAGCCGCATGTTAAAACCCGGATTATCAATCAGCACCAGCAAATCGGGTTTGGTGTTGAGTATATCCTTTTCGGCCTGTTTCAAAAACCTGCGTATGGTTCTGATATTTTTGATCACCTCCCACAAACCCATGAAAGCCCGCTCGCGGTAATGCGAAACCAGCTCCCCTCCTGCCTGCTGCATCAAATCACCTCCCCAGCAACGAATATGGGCTTCCGGATCGAGGTTTTTTATTGCCTTAATCAGATTGGCTCCGTGCAAATCACCACTGGCTTCCCCTGCCACCAGGTAATATGTGTGGGAACGGCTCATGTAAACCAGTTCAGGTCAATAATGATGGTCCACAAGGCATTCAGCACTGTGGCAATCAGCCAGCCACGACCAAAATTGAGCAATTTGGGATTGCGCATAATCAGGAAGAATAGGCCAATATTCGCTGCCACACCCACCTGATAATAGGTATTGTAAAACCCCTTGCCGTGCAATATCGCGTAAATGATGGTTTGAAACTGTATGCCCTGCGCCATGGCAATCCAGCCTGCCACCAGCATGGGCAGCATGGCTGCTATGAGTAAACCGCTTACCAGCTGAATAATCCTATCCATTCAAATCCCAGTTATTAAGTGTACCGATGCGCTGATGATCGGTTAAATCAAACATGGTGGGCACCACAGAAACATAACCGTTTTGCAACGCCCATTCATCCGTATCCTGTCCGTGATCCATATTCACAAATTTACCGGTCATCCAGTAATAGGTTCTGCCAAACGGGTCGGTGCGCTGATCAAAATCTTCTTTCCACTTGGCCTGTGCCTGCCGACAAACCTTAATTCCTTTGATAACGCCATCTTCAGGCTTAGGAATATTGACATTCAGCAGGGTGCCGTATGGCAAATCATTATTGAGCACATTCTCGGCAATCTTTTTGATGAAAGGTCTCGCAGGAAGAAAATTGGCATCCCAGCTGTAATCGCACAACGAAAAACCAATGGCCTTCATCCCGTCAATCGCCCCTTCCATGGCGGCGCTCATGGTACCGGAATAAATCACGTTAATACTGCTATTGCTCCCGTGGTTAATGCCGGATACCATCAGATCGGGTTTGCGGGGCAATATCTTGTCAATGGCAATTTTTACGCAATCCACCGGAGTGCCGCTGCACTGCCATGACTCCACCCCCTGAAACAGCTCTACCTTGGTAAGCCTTATCGGCTGATTGATGGTAATGGCGTGGCCCATGGCACTCTGGGGTTTATCGGGGGCTACCACCATCACTTCGCCTAGTTCCAGCATGGTTTCTACCAGGGTCGATATACCGGGTGAAGTAATTCCGTCATCATTGCTGATCAATATCAGGGGTTTTGTCATATTGCAAAAATCGGGGTTTTGTGAATAGGTTGCATCCGGTAATGGACAACTTTTGAAAAGTTCTCAAAACCCCTTTCGTATAATGGACAACTTTTGAAAAGTTCTCAAAACCCCTTTCGTATATTTGCACTCATGCAGGATAAATACGGTTTGCGCGGTGTTTCCAGCCAAAAGGAAGATGTGCACAACGCCATACGCCACGTAGACAAAGGCCTTTACCCCAAGGCTTTCTGCAAAATCATTCCCGATCTGCTGGGCAATGACCCTGAGTACTGCAACATCATGCATGCCGATGGTGCCGGCACCAAAAGCAGCCTAGCCTATCTTTACTGGCGCGAAACCGGCGACATGAGCGTGTGGAAAGGCATTGCGCAGGATGCCATCGTCATGAACACCGACGACCTGCTCTGCGTGGGCGTTACCGGCCCTTTCCTGCTGAGCAGCACCATTGGTCGAAACAAAAATCTGATTCCGGGTGAAGTGATTGCCGCCATCATCAACGGCACAGAGGAATTCTGCGCCAACATGCGCGACATGGGCATTGAAATCTACACCACCGGCGGCGAAACTGCCGATGTGGGCGATCTGGTGCGCACACTTATTGTAGATTCTACATTAACTGCCAGAGCCAAACGCAGCGATATCATCAGCAACCATACCATCGCCCCAGGGCAGGTGATTGTGGGCTTTGCCTCCTACGGACAAACCACCTACGAAACCGAATACAACGGCGGCATGGGCAGCAATGGCCTCACCAGTGCACGCCACGATGTGTTCAGCAGCATTTACCGAGAGAAATATCCTGAATCATACGACATGGCCCTTCCTGAAGATGTTGTGTACTGTGGCAGCAAAAAGCTCACCGATGCGGTTGCGGGAAGTCCGCTGGATGCCGGGAAACTGGTACTATCGCCCACCCGCACCTACGCACCGCTGGTTAAAAGCATACTGAAAGAACTCAGGTACGCCGTGAAAGGTATGGTGCATTGTAGCGGCGGCGGACAAACCAAGGTTTTGCACTTCACCGACAATATCCATGTGGTAAAAAACAACCTGTTGCCCATACCGCCATTATTTCAGATGATTAAAGAAGAAAGCGGTACCGACTGGTCAGAAATGTTCAGGGTGTTTAACATGGGGCACCGACTGGAGATATACACCGATGAAAAATCGGCTGAAACCATGATGGATATTGCCAAATCGTATCATATCGATAGCCGGATAATCGGATATACCGAGGCCTCGGACAAAAAATCCCTCACCATTTCGGGTGAATGGGGCGAATATTGTAAAGAC
This sequence comes from Bacteroidota bacterium, assembly GCA_041170685.1. Classification (GTDB taxonomy): domain Bacteria; phylum Bacteroidota; class Bacteroidia; order NS11-12g; family UBA955; genus RGEC01. Next base: position 3,489 of record JBEDNI010000261.1, read on the forward strand.
GCATAATGCGTCTTTACAATATTCGCCCCATTATGGTGTTGCGGTAGAGACGCACAATTGGGATACGATGGGCAATGATCCGAATGTTTGGCATCTGCCAATATATCCGCCGATTTGAGGTTTGCCTTTAGGTTTTCTGTCACGCTGATATAGTCTATTCTCCAGCCCTTGTTATTGGCCCTGGCATTGGCCCGAAAACTCCACCAGGTATATCGGTGCGGCTCCGGGTGAAATTCTCGAAACGTATCCACCATTCCGCTATCGAACCACTTGTCCATCCAGGCGCGTTCTTCGGGCAAAAAACCCGTGGTATTTTTGTTGCTCACCGGATCGTGTATGTCTATGGGCTTGTGGCAGATATTGTAATCTCCGCACACTACCAGTCCGGGCAGGGTTTTGCGCAATGCTCTGCAATAATCAAAGAAATAATCCAGGAACTTGTATTTCACATCCTGCCGATGATCTCCACTGGTGCCGCTGGGGAAATAGGCTGAAATAACACTAAACGAATCAAAATCGGCCCGTATAACGCGGCCTTCATGGTCATACTCCTCATGGTCGCAGCCGTAATGCACATGTTTTGGGGCTTTTTTACTGAAAATGGCCACTCCGCTGTAACCCTTCTTCACGGCAGAAAACCAGAAATGGTGATACCCCAATGCCTCGATGGCAGCAATGTCGGCCTGATCCTGCGTGGCCTTGATTTCCTGCAGGCAAACCACATCGGGATTTTCGTCTTTTAAAAAATCAAAAAGACCCTTTGAAGCCGCAAAAAATCAAAAAGACCCTTTGAAGCCGCACTGCGTATGCCGTTGACATTGTAGGTAAGAATTTTCATAAGGCAAAGGTAATATATGCCCCATACAGGTTTTAACATTGCACACCGAGACAGGCAAAAAACGCGCTAAAATGCACATTCAAATGTGCATTTTAAGTTGTTATTGCACTCTTATACGTACAATTAGTCCCAACATTCCATCATCAGCAGGTGGCCGGACGCATAGGATATTTCCACAAAACCATCTTCCGTCACACGGTTGCTGCTGCCACTGCGCATCGGAAAATGCAGCGAGTCACCCTGCAGGGCATACTCCAGATTTGATGTGTGAATCCCTCCTGCCTCCATCACCGGAATCAAAGAAATGACGGTTCCTTTAGGATACCACTTTTTGAAACTTCGGGGTAAATTAAAAATACGGGAATGATCGTCTATGATGGTAAGTTCTATGCGACCTGCATATGCAGGCAGTGTAGCCAGATTATTGAAATGGTGATCGCTGCGCCTGCCTGTGGCCCACACAATATGCGCTGCTTTTTGCCCTTCGGTGATGAGAAACTCAATACCCTTTTGCAAATCTGTGCGCTCCTGATCCGGCGCATGCACAATGCGCACACCCTGCAACGCAGGATGGACTTCCCAACCGGGATTCACAGAATCAAAGTCTCCCAGCACCGCATCCACCCTAATGTTCAGGTCTATTATACGCTGCAAAGCACCGTCCAGTACCAGCACATAAGGATTCCACTCCAATAGCTGACCGAGCAAATCCGTATCGCACCCGGCACCATTGGCAATGATCAGCGCCGGCTCCTGTCCATCGCGAACAAAGTGGTGTGAAGACATGACACAAAATTACACCCGAAACAGGCATACGGGTTAAAAATATGTTTATCGGATTCCCCTGAAAAAGAATCGAAAAAACAGGCTGCATCCCAATATTTTGTTGTATTTTCACGTTGTATTCCACTATGGCAACCAAACCGCGCATTCTCTGGGCAGATGATGAAATTGACCTCCTGAAACCCCACATTATTTTCCTTGAACAAAAAGGCTATGAAATGGTTACCGTCAGCAGTGGCCGCGATGCCATTGAACAGGTAAAGAAACAAGAGTTCGACCTGGTATTTCTGGATGAAAACATGCCCGGTATTTCCGGTCTGGATGCCCTTGCCAGCATCAAGCAGGACAAGCCCAACCTGCCGGTGATCATGATTACCAAAAACGAGGAGGAGCATATCATGGAGGAAGCCATCGGCAGTAAAATTGCCGATTACCTCATCAAACCCGTCAATCCCAGCCAGATTTTGCTGTCGGTAAAAAAGAATCTCGATGAAAAACGACTGGTGACGCAGCGCACCACGCAGAGTTACCAGAGAGAATTCATGCAAATTGGCATGGCCGTAAGCGAAAAAATGAATTTTACCGAATGGAAAGAGGTGTATAAAAAACTCGTTTTTTGGGAAATCGAACTCAATGAAAGCGGTGAGGATGGCATGAAAGAGGTTTTTGAAACCCAAAAGGCCGATGCCAACCGCAACTTCTGCAGGTACGTTTCAGACAATTACCTGGGAATGCTCAAAGCTACGGGTGACGAAGGCCCCGTCATGAGCCACAACCTGTTCCGACGTGCCATCAATCCATTGCTGGATGGAGATCTGCCCGTGTTCATGATACTGGTAGACAACCTCCGCTTCGATCAGTGGCGTGCCATTTCAGAAACCCTGCAAAACGAATTTCGCATAGACCAGGAAGACCTGTACCTCAGCATATTGCCCACCACAACACAATACTGCCGCAATGCTATATTCAGCGGGCTTTTGCCGTCGGAAATAGAAAAGCGTTTTCCCAACAAATGGAGCAATGATGAGGACGAAGGCGGTAAAAACATGTTTGAAAAAGATTTTCTGGAAGACTTGTTAAAACGGCTGCGGAGAGACATTAAATTCTCTTATCACAAAATCACCAATCTGGATGCCGGGAAAGCCCTGGTGAACAATGTTCCAAACATGTTCCAAAACAAACTGAATGTGCTGGTTTACAACTTCGTTGACAATTTCAGCCATGCCCGAACCGACATACACGTGGTGCGCGAGCTCGCCGAAGATGAAACAGCATACCGCAATGTGATGGCTACCTGGTTCAAGCACAGCGCACTATGGGAAACCCTTCAGCGCATTTCTGAGAAACCTTGTCGTGTGGTTATCACTACAGACCATGGCAGCATACGGGTTAAAGACCCCATCAAAATTGTGGGCGATAAAAATGTGAATTCTAACCTGCGCTACAAACAGGGCAAAAGTCTCACCTATAACCCCAAAGAAGTGCTGGAAGTTAAAAAACCGCTTGATGCATTTTTGCCCACACTCCATATGAGCAGCGCCTTTGTTTTTGCCCGAGAAAACGACTTCTTTGCCTATCCCAATAATTATAATTACTACGTAAACCACTACCGAAATACGTTTCAGCATGG
>JBEDNI010000262.1:0-2545 GCA_041170685.1 Bacteroidota bacterium
GGATGTGCGCGATAAAGCACAGGTAGGAGAGGCCTTCGAAAAACTGGATGCACCGGATGTGCTCATCAACAACGCCGGACTGGCTTTGGGACTTTCGCATTTCTACGCCGGCGATACCGATCAGTGGGATACCATGATTGATACCAATGTGAAAGGCTTGCTGTATGTGAGCCGCGCCATGGCGGAAAAGATGATTGCCCGTGGATCAGGGCATATTGTGAACATTGGTTCCATTGCAGGCAAAGAAGTGTATGAAAATGGCAATGTGTACTGCGCCTCCAAACATGCGGTGGATGCGCTTACCCGTGGCATGCGCATAGAACTGGCCGGTAAGGGGGTGAAGGTAACCGGAATTCATCCCGGTGCGGTGGAAACCGAGTTCAGCATTGTGCGTTTTGGCGGCGATGTAGAACGGGCCAAAAAAGTATACGATGGTTTTGAAAACCTGGTGGCTGCAGACATCGCCGATGCGGTGGTGTGGGCCGTTACCCGTCCCGAGCACGTAAACATCAACGACATTGTAATCATGCCCAAAGCGCAGCCCGCTGCGGGTGTTATTCACCGTAAAACCACCTGATGAGCAACAAAAACAAGCATAAAGACGGCATTGTGTATAGCACAGACCCAAATTTTCGCTACCAAAGCGAGGATGAAGAACGCGATACCCTGCCGCCTTCACAACAATGCCTGTATTTGCGCCGTGAGGTGCGCAACGGCAAACCCACCATTGTTATCAAGGAATTTGTGGGGAAAACCGAAGACCTGAAAGCGCTGGAAAAACAGCTCAAAAACCACTGCGGGGTGGGTGGTAGCAGCAAAGACGGCGATATTCTCATTCAGGGTGAGCTGCGCGATAAAATCAAGGCATTCCTGGAGAAGCAGGGCTACAAAACCAAAGGGTAACTCAGAACAGGGAAGGGTTGTTGCCCTTGTGCTGTATGCGTCCCAGGTGCTGATAGGCCAGGTGTGTGGCTTCCCGGCCGCGTGCGGTACGCATGAGGTAGCCTTCCTGTATTAAAAATGGCTCGTACACTTCTTCAATGGTGCCGGCATCTTCGCCAACAGCCGTAGCAATGGTATTCAGCCCTACAGGACCTCCCTTAAATTTATCGATGATGGTGGCCAGAATGCGGTTGTCCATTTCATCCAGGCCATGAGCATCCACGTTTAGTGCGTTCAGCGCTACCCTGGCAATTTCCAGCGTGATGGTTCCGTTGCCTTTAATCTGGGCAAAATCGCGGGTACGGCGCAGCAACGCATTGGCAATACGCGGGGTTCCTCGGCTGCGGCGGGCAATTTCGTAAGAGGCTTCATCTTCAATGGGCATGTTCAAAATCGCCGAACTGCGCTTGATAATACCACTCAATACCTCGGCATTGTAATATTCCAGCCGGAAATTGATGCCAAAGCGGGCGCGAAGTGGCGCAGTGAGCAGTCCACTGCGTGTGGTGGCTCCTACCAGGGTAAACGGACTTAAACTGATCTGAACGCTGCGGGCATTGGGCCCCGTATCAATCATAATATCGATGCGGTAGTCCTCCATGGCGCTATACAGATATTCTTCCACCACCGGGCTTAATCGGTGTATTTCGTCAATGAACAATACATCGCCTTCCTCAAGGCCGGTAAGCAGGCCGGCGAGGTCACCCGGTTTTTCCAGTACGGGGCCACTGGTGATTTTCATGCTGCTGCCCAGCTCGTTGGCTACGATATGGCTGAGGGTGGTTTTTCCCAAACCGGGAGGGCCATGCAGCAACACATGGTCCAGCGCTTCGCCGCGCATGCGGGCTGCCTGCACAAACACCTGAAGGTTTTCCAGAATCTGGGGCTGACCGGCAAAATCCTCGAACGACTGGGGGCGCAAAACTTTTTCAATTTCGCGTTCTGCTTTGTTGAGCTGTTCTTTTGCCGGATCGAGGTTGGGATTCATCGGTTTACTGCAATATACGAAAAAATCAGCGTATTACCAAGTTTCGGAGGCGTTTTTCAACGGCTTCGCTTACAGGCCATAGGGGCTGACGAACCACGTTTTCGCAAAGTCCCATTTCATTCAGCATCACTTTGATGCCCCCCGGACTGCCATCGGCAAATATGGCGAGAGCCCCTTCCAGAATGGTGTTGTGAAGTTTTCTGGCTTCATCCCAGTTTTTATTAAGCGCAGCTTTTACCATGCCGCTGAATTGTTTCGGGTATGCATGGTTAATGACCGAAATAACCCCCGATGCGCCACAAGCCAGCATGGGGAAGGTGAGGGCATCATCTCCGCTGATGACGAGGAAATTATCGGGTTTGCGCGTCATCAGTTGCATTACCTGTTCCATGTTGCCACTGGCCTCTTTGGTAGCGACCATGTTGGGCAGTTCGGCAATGCGGCATTGGGTTTCCCAGGTCATGTTGCTGCCGGTGCGGCCTGGTACATTGTAAATAATTACCGGCAAGGGCGCTACAGCCGAAATGGCTTTGTAATGGTGATATATGCCTTCCTGATTGGGTTTGTTGTAGTAGGGCGAAACGCTTAAAATGGCGCTGAATCCTTGCAGATCCG
>JBEDNI010000263.1:0-2541 GCA_041170685.1 Bacteroidota bacterium
TATTTCAACCCTGCGGTTTTTGGATTTTTTCTCTTCATCACCTTCGTTCTTTTCGCGGGGTTTCGAGCGTCCGAAGTACACACGCCCAACGACTGAGGTATAAACGTCTTTCTCCATGAGCCAATCATAGACTTCATCCACACGGCGCTGAGAAAGCTGCATATTATAGTCATCGTTACCTGTACTGTCTGTGTGCCCAGTAAGCATCATCTTATATTCTCTTTTGGATTTGAGGTCTTCAAGCAGCTTTTCAAGCTTAGCCACTTCTGATTTTTTAATGTTTGATTTGTTAAAATCAAAATAAATCTGCACAGCAGGTGCAATTTCTTTGGGTGGTTTTGGTTTGTTTACCGCAGTTCTGGGAACCGCAGGCTTTGGTTTTGTGGGTTGAGCCCATGCAGTTGATGAAAACAACAGACTCAAAACAACCATAGCAGTTACGCAACGTATTTTCATGGTGATTGTGGTGCGAAAATATAGCATTTACATGATGAAACAACTGAAATTCCTACACAATTATCCCACATTTTGTCAAAATTCATTCTTTACAAACCCGATTCTTCCTCACTTATCACTTTCTTGATGATTTCGGTTGCTTGTATTATTTGTTCCTTATTAATAACCAATGGCGGGGCAAACCTGATAATATTCTTGTGGGTTTGCTTGGCCAGTAAACCATGCTTTAACATTGAAATACAAACATCCCACGCTGTTTTACCTGTTCCATACGGCAATATTTCTATGGCGTTTAGCAAACCCATACCGCGAACATCTTTGATCAATGGACTGTTAATTTTCTGAAGCTCAGCCCTGAAAATTTCGCCCATCGCAGTTGCATTGTCGCACAATTGTTCGTTTAAGATAACATTTACTGAAGCCATTCCTACGGCGCATGCCAATGGATTTCCGCCAAAAGTACTGCCATGCTGACCGGGTTTTAGTGTTTTCATGATATCATCTCTTCCCAAAACAGCACTAACGGGATATACCCCTCCCCCTAATGCTTTCCCCAATACTAACAAATCCGGTTTTACATTCTCATGCTCACAACAAGTCATCTTACCTGTTCTGCCCAGACCTGTTTGAACTTCATCGGCTATGAACAATACATTATACTTACTGCATATTTCTCTTACACCCGCCAGATAACCCTTATCGGGTATTATCACACCTGCTTCACCCTGAATCGGCTCTACCATGAATGCTACCACGTCCGGGTTTTTACATGCCTCTTCCAATTGATGTAAATCATTGTATGAAATCAGGTCAAATCCCGGCACAAATGGTCCGAATCCATTCCTGCTGTTCTCGTCAGTGCTTGAGGAAATTGCCGCAATACTCCTTCCCCAGAAATTACCGGCTGCAAAAACAATTCTGGCCTTGTTTTCACCAACACCCTTTACCTCATATCCCCATTTTCTGGCCAGTTTGACCGCAGATTCTGAGGCCTCAACCCCTGTATTCATTGGCAAAACACGATCAAATCCGAAGGTTTTTGCCATCAATTCAAGATAAAGGCCTAATTTGTTGTTGTGAAAAGCCCTGCTTGTCAATGACAAACTTGCAGCCTGGGATTGGAGTGCCTCCAGTATTGCAGGGTGTGCATGACCCTGATTTACAGCACTGTAAGCCGATAAAAAATCGAGATATTTATTCCCGTCAACATCCCAAACATGCACTCCACTTCCCTGAGCCAACACAACCGGTAGCGGATGATAATTAAAAACCCCGTAATGTTCCTCCAGATTCACAAACTGCCGGGCACCCACTGTAAAACCATCACTCTGCATCATGCAAATTTACCTTAAAGAAGTAATATTTCTTTCGTAAATTGCAAGTCCGATGCCCGTTTTACGCTGTTTATCCTTTATCATTTTTTTATGCTATTTGCCGAATCAGGCTAAAAGTCAGGGTATTTATTCGGATTTTGGTCAGAACCGAGTGCAATACAGTCCTTTTCACTGGACGGCCTACAGAAGTGAAACCGCTGATTTACTTTATCATGACAGCCAGTTGAGGTATGCTGTGGAATTTGCCGATAGAACCATTACTGAACAGTTGCCCAAAGTCGAAAAGTTGTTGGGCTACAAAACTTCAAATCGGCCACAGTTTATGATTTACGGCAGTTGGAGTGATTATAAACAGAATAATGTAGGCTATGTAAATCCCCAATGGCATTCCGGTGGCATTACTTTCATACCGGCCGAAGCGTTACCCATTTACCATGATGGCAATTTTGCCGCGTTTAAAACCCAAATAACTAGGGGGATATGTGATTTTCTTATCAGAGAAATGATATACGGTGGCACATTACAGGACCGCTTTGAAAGATTGAAAAGTCCGGCACTGCCATTTTGGTTTACGGAAGGCCTGAGTGTTATCATTTCCGAAGGATGGGGAGCTGAACAAGAAACTGATTTAAGGGATGGTTTTGCCACCGGAACATTCGATAATTTTAATTTACTATCAAGGGATAATCAATCATTAATGGGCAGAAGTATCTGGAAATTCATCATTGACCAACATGGCAAAGATGTAATT
>JBEDNI010000264.1:0-2526 GCA_041170685.1 Bacteroidota bacterium
GAAGAACTCCGCGTTTCTGCCATGAAGCTGGATTCCACTCGCTTCCCTGAGCAAGGCCTGCTGAAAGCCGGACACAACCTGGGCCGCCTTACCGTGACCGGCAGAGCCGGTGACCTGGATGGCGACGGCGATATCGACGAAATCATGATGGCAGGAAGCCGTTCATTCAGCATCTGGAGTGCCGCAGACATGAAACTGCAATACGATAGCAAAAATGACTTTGAACGCTATACCGCAACCGATACCCAGTGGCGCAGGTACTTCAATGCCAGCAATACCACAGGCGCACCTGCCATTAAAAACCGCAGCGACAACAAAGGCCCTGAGCCCGAAGGTGTGGCCATGGGCGTAATCAATGATACCACCTATGCGTTCATCGCACTGGAAAGAACCGGTGGGGTTATGGTTTACAATGTGCAGAATCCTTTGAAACCCGTGTTCGTTGATTACATCAACACCCGCTTACCTGCAGGTGGCGGCGATCTGGGTTCGGAGGGCATTTTGTTCATCCCTGCCAACGAGTCACCTACGGGCAAACATATGATTGTGCTGAGCAACGAAGTGAGTGCTACGGTGAGCATGTATGAGGTAAGCGGCACTTATCCTGTAGCTACCGCAACCCTTAACAAAGCAAATGTGACCATCACAGAAGGTGCAGTTGCTGAAAAATTGACTGTTCAGCTGGATAGAGCTTCAAACTACGCTACCCGTGTGGTACTTTCAGTATCCAACACTACTGCTTCAGCTGCCGATTACAGCACCACGCCTGTCCTAACCGGCGATTCGATTGTTGTTACCATACCCAAAGGTGCCACCACAAGCGAAATCAGCTTGCTGGCCACAGACGATACCGAGATCGAAAGCACAGAAGCAGCGAGCGTGAGCATTCGCAGCGTGGGCTTCGGCGCAACCAAAGGCTCAGCCGCAACCTGCCAGATTAGCATTGCCGACAATGACAAAGCCACGGGCGTAAACAAACAAACCCTTGATGGTATTTCCTTCTACCCTGTTCCGGCTGATGCGGTGTTGAACCTCAGCAAAATGGTAGATCATATCAGCATCACCAACATGCAGGGGCAGGTAGTGTTGACTGCAGAAAAAACCACGTTTGTTAATGTTGCCAAGCTTCCTGCAGGCCTATACAACATCACATTGAACCACGGTGCCACCGGCCGTCTGCTGATACAGCATTAAACCTATCTATTCCAATAAAACAAAAAACCCGACTGAGAAGTCGGGTTTTTTGTTTTATGAGGTAAGTACAATAAATAAAACTTGCGAATGTTTCTGTGAATGTGTTAAATTTGCAGTCCGATTGGGGGATTAGCTCAGCTGGCTAGAGCGCTTGCATGGCATGCAAGAGGTCATCGGTTCGACTCCGTTATCCTCCACCAAAAGACCCGCTTCAGGCGGGTTTTTTATTATTAAATTGGAATTTTGCGTTTACATACTTTACTCTGAAACAACACAAAGACGATACATTGGTCAGACTTCTGACTTTAATGCTAGGCTTAAAAAGCACAATAATGGCAAAAATGCTTCAACTAAATTTGGTATGCCATGGTCTTTATTGGCCTTCCTCAATTGCGAATCAAGAATGGAAGCCATGAAAATTGAAAAGAAATTAAAAAATCTAAAATCAAGGAAAAGGCAGGATGAATTTATTGCTGAGAAAGGATTTACCACGCAAGAGGTCATCGGCCCCGAAAAATAGCAATGTTTTACATTGCGTCATTTTTCGAGGGTCCACGAAACAGCAAGCCCTAACAGGCGCTGTTTCGGGATTCGACTCCGTTATCCTCCACCAAACATAACCCGCTTCAGGCGGGTTTTTTTATAGGATTAGCTCAGCCGTCTTGAGCGTCCCGACAAAGAATGTCGGGAAGGTCACATCCCATCGACTCCGTAGGCATCCACTAAAGAAATCGAATAACATTATTTTTTTGGTTATTAGCATGGCCGACAATACAACATTTATTTTTATACATATATTGCATTATCATTCAACAAAACTTACATCTACTTAAACATGAATTACTACAACCTTTTTTTGGATGACTACAGAATCCCCGAAGACTGTCTGAAATACAAGGATGACGAACGCTACGGCACAGAGACATGGGTGATTGCAAAAAGCCATGAATCATTTGTTCAGGAACTGGAAACTAGGTGGGAAAATGGCGAATTCCCTAAACTGGTTTCATTTGACCACGATCTGGATGATGAACACTATCATCCTGCGATGTGGAAAGGCGTTGAGGCATACGAACATGCTTACAAACAATTTACAGAACCCACCGGAAGAAGATCGGCAGCATTTTTGAAGAGTTTTTGTCTTGAGAAAAACATACCTCTCCCCGAATGTTTAATCCACACCATGAACCCAGCCGGAGAAGTGCGAATCAAAAGAACGCTTAATTTGGGTGATCAGCCATCTGAATGAGCCATGTATGGTTGGGCTGTTATAGCTTCTATGCCATGCCTGATTCAAGGTTGTCAACAGTTCTTTTTTACACTATATGGAAA
>JBEDNI010000265.1:0-3345 GCA_041170685.1 Bacteroidota bacterium
TCGAAGGTGGCCATTTCTTCCACCACGGGACTGTTCACTTCCAGCACATGCTTAATTCGGTGCTTTGCCGCCATTTTCACCCCGCTGTCCTGCAGATATTCGCCACGTTCATAGATAAAATCCGGCTGAAATTTCAGGATGGCTTCTTCCAGCTGCTTGCCTGCTTTTTTATCGTGCTTCAGCAACCGCAGGTCTTTCAGGGCGTTCCACAGCCACAAAGGAATCATGCGCTTTAGCCCACTAAGACTGCCTGCCTGCCTGGAAAGACCGGAAATATGCGTATTTACTGCCGCAGGTTCCGTTCCGCCCAGCACTACGGGCAAAACTTCATGTCCCAGCTGCCGGAAAGCCTGAATACTCTCACGCTGGTGCGTGCTATAGCCCACTTCACTCACAATGTCGTGGGTGGGATGGGGGGAATAGTAAATAATCCGGAGTTTTTTCAAGTTAGCGAATAACCCGCCGCACGCATCACATCTTCGCGGGTGTAGGATTTCATGGGAATGTTGATTTCCGTTTTGGCAAAGGTTTCAGGAATATCCTCGCCTTGTATCAGTTTTTGCAACCAGGGTTTATAGTAGGAAGGGGTTTCGGGGCGATTCAACACCTGCTGCAGATAAGGAATATCTGCAATGCCTTTTTGCTGTATAAAATAGCAAACCGTTTGTATGCTGTAGCTGTCAATTTCCGGACCCACCGCACTGCGGGTTGGGGCAAAATATTCATTTTCATCAATACCCGTGAAGGCATCACCATCTGGATACCACTGCACCGTATTGGCCACTGAAATACCGAACTGTTTTTCCATTCCCAGCAGCTGTATGGCTTTCCGCAGGGGTGTTTTAATTGCTTTCAACAACGGATTGTGGCGCAGGGAATCTGTAGCGCGTTTTTTATCCGGTGTCCACAATTGCAGGGTAGCACTGTAGGTTTCAGGCAGGTATACAATATGCGGCTCCCAGCTGTCGATGGTATGCACCGGGAATTGCTGCTGGGTAAAATGCTGACTTACCCTGAGTTTCGTTTTGCCGCCCTCAACCTGGATATTTTTATCAAACAACATGGTTTCATAACCGGAACCCAGTATGGCTACAGTTGTCAGCATATAATTGTTGTGATGATGTATGCAATGCGCAGCAATGCCTTTGGTGTGGGTTGGGTGGGATGCAAAGAAGTGGATTTTAAGCACCATATCTTCGTTTTCGTAGATATACAAGAATGGTATATTATACTGGCTCCAGGTTTGCTTGAGATACCCTTCATCATCAAAATTGCGCTGCAATACCTGTTTTAGGAATTCAGCATCGTTGCCCATGGCTTGCAGTACAGGACCCGCCTGACGGTGCAGTTCAGCACGATCGTCATGAATGCGGTTTAATTCACATATTTTTTGTACGTAAGGATGCGAGACTAAAGTTTCGGCGCTCATTCCAATGGCAAAGTTCAGTGTTGTGGGTTAGAGTTGTGCGACAATTGTCACTTAAGTTTCTGAGAACCACGCATCGGCATAGTAGCGGGTGAACCGCAAGCCCCACGTGGGTTCAGGAATAAGCGATTTTACCTCAATTCCAATGGCTTGTTGTACTGCAAGTAACGGCAAATTGATACCCATTCCCAAAGCAGTGGTGGTGCTTCCCTGTAAGCGCGGATTGATTTCCAGTATACGAAATTCGCCTGTTTCACTGCGTTTTACCTGCAACCCGTTGGGGCCGTGCAGTCCGGTGGCTTTAAATACCGCTGCAGCATAATCTATGATCTCTTGATTATTTTCAAACTCACCGGCCACGCTGATACCATTGTTCATGCTGATTCGTTTTCGTGGTAGGATTACCAATGGCTCTCCCTTATCCAGCAGGGCATCTACGGTGTATTCTTCGCCGGGCAGGTATTCCATCACCAGCATGGTGGGCAATACGGCATCCTTAAATATGTTCAGCACCGTTTCCAGCGTTGTATGCGTATTGTTGGGTTTCTGCTCAAAAAAAGATGCCAAAGAACCTGCAGAAGCGTCCAGAATGCGCATGCCACGGCTGCCATTGGAAAGGGCCGGTTTGATGCAGACTTTTTTCTGTGGATACCCCAGTTTTTTTGCGAACATTTCAATTTCCGGGCCACTGTGGGCGGTATGGCATTCAGCAACGGGAATATTCGCGGTGATCAGGGTTTGCATCAGCAATGCCTTGTCGTTGGCCATGTGCAGTTTCTCCGCATCAGAAACCACCACCCGCGTACCTATGGCTTCAAACTCGGCTTTATGCCCTGAAAGCAATTCCAGTTCACGGGTAACCAGGGGTAATAATACCTGAATCTTTTGTACAAAATCAGGATTTAGGGCAAATCCAGAAGCATACGGATTGGCATCCGCGATGATGAGTTCGATTTGCGGATTTTGCTTAAGGGCAAGCATTATGCCGGGGCCTCCGGGAGCGCCGGCACCGGTCATTAAAACACGAATGGGTTGTGATGTACTCATCAGTAAATCATGCGCACTACTTCGAATACCTCAGCAAATGGAAGCCCAACCTGCACACCACGAACCCTTGCCAAACTTTGGATAAAATCAGGTTGCATGTAGGGGCGGTGTACCTGGCTTTTGTAGCAAGCCAACGCCTGCATTTTGGCGTCTATATGTTTTTGCTCCAGAGAATAAAACAGGGTGGTTTTAAACTCGAAATTGTTCCATGGCAGTTCATAGCAGAGCAGGGTAGAAAATTTGAAAGCCCTCACCGCTTCCTGGGCAATGGTGTAGTGATCCTGGTGGATATCATTAACACTTGGCACAAAAACCACATCCGGTTTAATTTTATTCCGTAAATTCAGAATATCATCCAGAATTTCCTGACGGTGAAAATTAAATGTTCGTACATCGTAATCAAATAGGTACAGATTTTCTGCAGGAATACCCAATTCCCGGGTAGAAGCCTTGATTTCCTGAACAAGCACATCTTCCGGAAAGCCGGCCAACACACTGTGTCTGCAAGCCGAAAATGCGGCGACATGCACTTCGTTGCCTTGCTCCAGCAGCAGTTTTATGGTTCCGCCACAGCCCAGCTCGGCATCGTCTGTGTGGGGTGAAAGAATGAGGATGGATTTATGATTGAATTTCAATTGATTAACTAGGTTTTAGGTATGGTAATATTTTTTTTGTTAAATTTTCAATACTATATTCATTAACATCAAAATCCTTGTGAAAAGTTATTTTTTGACTGATTAATTCTAAAAGTCGTTTTTTGACTGTTCCTTTATAGATGCCAAAACCAATATTCTGACTTTCAACAAAATCCGTAGTTGGCCCTTTCTCCGAAAAAACGACGATTGGTTTTCTTAATGCTATTGACTCATAGA
>JBEDNI010000266.1:0-1906 GCA_041170685.1 Bacteroidota bacterium
GGAGTGTCGAATTCCAGTCCGGGAATGGTTTTGAGTAATTCCAGGATGCGGTTTCTTCTGCCCAGAAAGGCCTGTCTCATGTCTTCTACCGGCTTTTGGTCGCCTTCCAAAGCTGCGATGCCTGCCATTTGGGAAATACTGTTTGCACCACTTGTAAAAAGACCCTGCATTTTTTCGCAGGCCGATACCAGCCAGGCAGGGCCTGCTAGGTAACCAATTCTCCATCCCGTCATGGCATACCCTTTGGCTAGGCCATTTACCACAGCAGTTCTTTCTTTCATGCCGGGGAAGGAGGCTATGCTCACATGAGGGCCGCAATAATTGATTTTTTCATAAATCTCGTCACTGATGACGAACACATGTGGATGTTTTTCCAGCACCGCTGCAATGGCTTGTAATTCAGCGTGGTTGAAAACTGCACCGCTGGGATTGCAGGGCGATGAGAAAATAATCAGCTTTGTTTTAGGGGTAATGGCAGCTTGAAGCTGCTCGGCGGTGAATTTGTATTGTTGTTCAACCCCGGCCCGTATGAAAACGCTTTTACCACCGGCAAATTCAACCATACTCGGATAGCTAACCCAAAAAGGCGCCGGGATGATCACTTCATCTCCGGGATTGATAATACTGAGAACCGCGTTGATGATGCTGTGTTTGGCCCCGTTACTCACAATAATCTCGCCGGGTGTGTAATCAAGTCCGTTTTCGTTTTTCAGTTTTCGGCAAATGGCCTCTCTGAATGGCAGCATGCCCAGCACAGGAGGGTAATGGGTATAGCCGGCCTCCATGGCTTCTGTGGCTGCTTCACAAATATGGGCTGGTGTATTAAAATCGGGTTCACCAATACTCAGACTGATGATGTCTTTTCCCTGCTCTCTCAGCTCTCGGGCCCTTTTGGTCATGGCCAGGGTTTCTGATTCAATGATGTCTGAAATTCGTTGGCTCGCGCTAAACATACTATTTGATAACGCAATATTACCGAAAGCAGCGCAGATAAAGTAATCAAAATTCCTACATTTAAGCGAAGCTAAATTGCTTACACCTATTTTTGCCCTACCAAATGAAAATTCTGTTTGTCGCCAACCGTGTGCCGTATCCGCCTTTTCGCGGCGACAAACTTAAGATATGGAATCTGGCAGGTCATCTTTCTAAAGATCATGAGCTGCATTTGTTTACCATTGCCCAAAACCGCGATGAACTTCAGCATGCAGAAATTCTGAAAAGCCGTTTTAAGGAAGTTCATATTTTGTATATGCCTGTCTGGAAAAGCTGGATTAAAACTGCATTTGCCTTATTGAATAAATTGCCGTTCCAGGTTGCGTATTTTCAGTCAAAAGCCGTTCTGCACCGTCTGGAGAATTGCCTTTCCATGCATGACTATGACGCTGTACATGTTCAACACATCAGAATGGGGTATTATTTTAGAGAATTGCCCAAAAATAAGGTTGTACTGGATCTGCCGGATGCGTTCAGTCTTTATTGGAAACGCAGGGCAGAGCGGGCGGGCTGGCCATGGTTGAAATGGTTTGCAAGGCTGGAGTATAGAAGATTGTTCAAATTTGAATCTCGTTTTTTAAATGAGTTTCCGCTAAGTTTGGTATGCAGTGATGAAGACAGACAATATTTGCTGAATCATTGTAAAGCCAATATCCAAGTGCTGCCAAACGGGGTGGATACCAAAGTATTTTCGCCTAAATCTCACGTTGTTTCCAACCCTAAGCGATTGTTGTTTACAGGCAATATGGACTATGAACCCAACGTGGATGCCGTGGAATATTTTTGTAAGGAAATATTTCCTTCAGTTCAAGCGAAATTTCCCGATGTTGAATTTGTAATTGCCGGACAAAGGCCTGTTGGTAGGGTTATGGCACTGGCTAACGATCATATTAAAGTAACAGGTTTTGTTAAT
>JBEDNI010000266.1:1918-4082 GCA_041170685.1 Bacteroidota bacterium
TGATATTGCAGAAGAATATGCAAAAGCGGGCATTGTAGTAGCTCCTCTTCGGTTTGGCGCCGGCACCCAGAACAAAGTCCTCGAAGCGCTGTCAATGGGAGTGCCTGTGATTTGTACCCAAGTGGGTTTTAAAGGACTGGGCCTGCAAAATGGGGAAGGAATTGTCATGGCTGGTAATACGGAGTCATTTATCAATGAAATAAACCGTTTACTGGAAAATAAGGATGAAAGAAACCGACTTGCCGGCAAAGGAATGGAGAAAATCAGGTCTACCTTTGGCTGGGATGCGGTAGCCATTAAACTGAATCAATATCTGGAAGGTTTGACTAAATAAATTGAATATGCGTTTGTTTTTTGGATTGATTTTATGCTGGTGTCATCTGTCTGTGGCCCAACCAACACAATGGATGTTTCCCGATGTACATCATGGCGCCATTGTTTCTGTCGATTATAGCAAAAACAATCAATTTTTGCTTACTGGTAGTGTCGATAGAAGGGCGATGCTTTGGAATGTGGAAAAACGCATATTGATACGCGCTTTTAATGGGCACTTGGATGGACTCACGGGTTCTTCTTTTGCCATGTCTGACTCTTTTGTGATAACCGCATCCTTTGATGGCAATTTGATCATTTGGAGGACAAATACCGGAGAAAAAATTAAGGTGATCGCTGCCTACACCGGAATTGTCATTGCAGACAAACTTGGAGAGCGAAATCCATTGAAAACCCCGTTTTCTCTCGATGCTCAGGGGCGAAAACTGTTTTTTTATCAAAAGCAAGTGAATCGCTTTACACTGGTTTGTTATGATTTGAAAACATTGAATCAGTTATGGGCTATACCCGTTTCTGCTCCTGCAAGTAAGCCCGGTGATTTTTCCTGCAGCGATGATGGCGACTGGGTAGTTTTGACCGATTACGCTATCAATTCTACAACAAGAGAGTCAATGCCCTATCTGCGTCTGATTTACACCAATGATACGGCCTTGCAATATCGTTGGTGGGGAACGGAGGCTGTATTTGAAGGCAATGAGTTACTCATGTCAAATGGATACAGTCTGGCTCGATTTAATCCCAAATATGAAACATCGGCATTGCTTACCGTTCCCGGGGGTTATGGTTATTTTAAACAGCTGTTGGGCAATGACAAATGCCTGATGGAGTGTTTCCAGGAAAAAGACAATGGCAATTACATGGTTAGAAACTTTAACCTAAACAAACCCTTTAAAAATATTCCGGATTCTGTTTCTTATTACCTGTCTGGTAGCTGGGAATATAGACTTCCCGAGTGGAGAATGGTTGATCTCAAAACCCAAAAATTAAACAGCATCGTTATCGCAGGAGATTCAGGCAGTAAGTGGCAGCCGGTTCATCGCATCAATTCAGTATTGGCAAAGCAAGGAATGCTGGCATTTGAATCAAAGAAAGACGGTATCGCATTTTATCATATTGGAAGCGGTAAAAGTGTTTTTTTGGAACCTTTAAGAAATATCGATATCAAAATTGTTTCGCCATCCCTCAAAAGGCAAGATGCGTTTTTAATTTCCTACGAAAGTGTGGATGGATTTGAATTTGGGGAGATCACTTTTGATTTTGTTGACGGAACCTGGAAGTTTGATAAATTTCACCTAAATCTTTTGCATAATAATTCTTTATCGGTAGAAGACGATGATGGTGTTTTGACCAATTTATTGTTGTTGCCCTCCGGCTCAAAAGCAATCGCATCGGTGAATAATAAAATCATGATAACGGATTATGTGACGGGTGAAGTGAAACAGTTACCTGTCCCGACATCCGAATTGAGCATACGCAAATTGGGGTTGGCCGCAGTGAATAACGCAGGAACCCGCTTCCGCTGTTTTACCGAAAAAAATAATATTTACACCTTTAGCATCAAAAACGGAGAGCCTGTAATCGGTGCTAAAAATGTAAAAAATGAAAAATGGAGATTGCTACCAGATCAGACTCTGTTTGGAACTGAGCTGGTGAGTGTTTCGGCAGATAGTCAATGGGTGGTTTCACTGAAAAAAGGAAAAATAAGAATTAACAACCGAAAAAAAGATTTCATTGAAATGCTGGTTGATGCCGGAACACCGGGCTATGCTGATTTTCAGGTGGTGAACGACCGGTATTTATTTGCCATGGGTAATGATGGTGGATTGCGTGT
>JBEDNI010000267.1:0-784 GCA_041170685.1 Bacteroidota bacterium
GTATAAAAGAACGCCTGAAAAACATAAGACAAAATTATTGAAGCCCCGCAAACCCCGCTCGCCTTCAAAATCCCAATACAACTGTTTCCAGAACAAGGATTTATTGGTAAAACGGGCCAGTTCAGGAGTGCACAATTGCTGATCTTCTACAGTAAAGGATGCTTCGGATCCCGATATAACTACCACAGAATCACGGCTTTTGGCATACACAAAACAACCAAGTGAATCCACCAATGCTATCGTGGGATAATACGCCTGATATGGCAGCGCTTTATTGCCAACCAGATACGTATGTGTGCTCAGGCCTGTAGAATCTTTGACGATTCCATTGCCATAATCCATGTAATATCGGCTGTACGAGGTACTATTATTCCTGAAATGAACCGTGAGTGGCTCGCATCCTTTATTTTGTTCCAGCTGCAAATCAGCAACCGGGCCAATCACTTTGATGTAATTCAATCTTGTAAGGGAATCCCTGCATCCGTATTTGGATTCCGCAACCAGCTTCACATCAATGCCGTTGGGATTGTTGAAGTTGAATACTTTTTGTGCGGCATTATTATTCAGGGAAATGGTTATGGACGGATCATTTCCAAAGGTCCAGTAGCTTTTTGCCGCCATCCAACTGGTATTGTTAAGCTCCACCATTTTCGGAGCGCAGTAGGCAATGGTGTCCAGAGTGAAAAATCCCGCTTTGATGGAATCAATTTGCACCGGCAGTTTGAAGGTATCTGAACATTCAGAAGCCTTAAAAACGATAAGGCTCATGAGGTAAGAACCTGCT
>JBEDNI010000267.1:827-2829 GCA_041170685.1 Bacteroidota bacterium
GAAAATGAACTTGGGATTTCTGGAAGTATCAGTTGGCAGAATTTGAACCCCTTGGTGTGCGCCAATCCATTTAAAATTCGTGGCTAATTTACTCGAGTAGTTGATGACCTGATACGTATCGCGGGGGCAACGTGTGCCACCACCCAGGGCAAACCCACTTGATATCCCACCATAAGCCGTGATATATGATGATGAATCCAGGCATCCGCTTCTACCTCGATAGCGTAGGTTGAAGAACTGCTTTCCCTTATAAACTATGGCCTTTGTAGTAAGCAATAATGGAGAATCAATCAGCGATTGCCGAGGAAGGTATCCACTCCAACTGTGGGTTGGCTTGAAATTGTTTTTCTCATAATCGGGATCAGCAAGGATTTTACCGCGCAGCCAGGTTTTCAGGGGTGCACAATCTTCAAAAGGATCGGCTGTGATGGAAATCACGGGGCCATTGACAAACAGGTTCCCCTGATACCACAGCTTAAATGAGCATCCGCCCATGGCCGTATCAGCATACGAATACTGTAATCGGTGACGCCCATTTTTGAGCATCAGTAACTTGGCGCTGTCCTTCCCTGAAGCCACTCGGTACCCTCCGGAATCCAGATTATACACATCCCACCAATGCCGTGCGGTAGGTGAACCGTTCACCTGTTTGGCATAAAACACCGCCGACTGATTTCGACACACAATACTGTCTGCGATCCGCAGGGTTGTGTACGGATAATAAACCTTGATGGTATCCTTCAGGAGCAGGGTGTCATAACAGCTTTTCCCGTCGAATACAATCATCCGCACCGTAAACTTTCCGGTGTCATTACTTGAAAAATTGGTTGTTTTACCACCGGAAGTACCAAGAACAGTACCTTTTCTATTGGTAATCTGCCATTGGTAGGTGTATCCTTTTCGATTCCGGATTTCGTTTTCATCCGGGAGGATATTCACGGTCTGTCCCGGACATACAGTAGCGGGCATGACCAGCACGGGAACATAGATACTGTCTGAAAGCACGGCTCGCTCCATGAGGAGCGAATCTTTACAACCATTGGTGCTTTGTGCTACAAGTTTTACGTCAAAGTCAGACTGTTTGTCGGGATACCATACCAAATCCTTTTCGGTACTTGATGTCACAGGCAATCCAAATTCATCGGTAACCGTCCAACGCCAGGTGGTGGTAAATCCTTTGGGTTCTGCGGTTCTGTTCACAGCTTCCAATGTATCCGGGATGCTGCAGTAGGATGGTGTTGAGATGCCGAAATTCACCTTAGGACCCTGCACCTGAACCAATTTCGGGAAGATGCGCTGTGATACGCAACCCAAATGCGTCTGTTTGAGTGACAATGCAAAAAAACCGGTATCTTGAAAGCGGAAACTTCTGGAAAACCTGCTGGTAGAATCGGTTTGCATGGCCGATGGCATCCAATCCCAGACTATGGGATACAGGGTATTCCCATTTACCGAAATGTTGGCGATGCCGTTCATGCAAATGGTTTGGCTTCCTGAATTGACAGAAAGTGCCGATGGAGCTCCAAAGTTCAGATAGTTGCTGTCGGGGAATTCGTACCGGCAACCCGCCTTTGTTACTACGGTAAGGATTACTTTGTGTGTATCGGCCTGTGTGTAAGTAACTTTGGGAAACGCACGCCCCTTGTAGGTCGGCGGACCTTTAACGCCAAAATTCCAATTAAGATAATCCAATGGTACACCTAATGAATCAATCTTATAAGTAAATTGAACGGCCCGGGGAACGCAGCCTTTTATTACATCTGCCTGAAAGCTGGCCTTCACTGAATCAAACACACCAACTGCCGAATCGATGTACCTTGAACCGGTGCAACCATTCGAATCGGTCACAATCATAAATACACCTTTATAGGCTGCAGGCGGACCAAAACGAACCTTGATGCTGCTTGCTGCATTTCTGAATGTTTTTCCATCTAGAAACCAATCGCGCTTTAGTGACCCCGGGGTTACATCTTTAAATTCGATGCTGTCATTGCCAAAACAT
>JBEDNI010000268.1:0-3551 GCA_041170685.1 Bacteroidota bacterium
TAATAATCCTGTATTCATCTTTTTTTATTTTAATTTATTTGATAGGTATTACTTCCCAGTTTTTAAATATTTTCCATACGGGAGCGCCCAGTTCAGCAGCATTATTCCGTTGCGTGCATTCCCAGGCATAATAACGTTTTCCGGTGCGCATATCCCTTACAGAGTGCTTTCTGAAAGGTGGGTTTGGAACGCAAATTCCCAGCATGGCATGATATCCGGCCTCTACTTCTCCCATCAGCATTTCTGCATCAAATCCCATATTCAGGTATTTGAGTATGGACATGGCAAATAAAGATTTGGTATCGCAGTCACCGGCCCCGTTTACCGCATATTCCAGCGGAGAATACACAGCAAAGGGTTCTACATTGTCGCAGCATCCATAAGGATAGGGTTTCGGTTTGCAATCCTGGGAGGGTTTTTCACCGTTGGCATCGCGAATATCACGACAGGGATCCTTGGCCCACGTAATATAGGTGTAATCGAAATTCTGGGCACTGGAAACCACCATTTGCATGGCTTGCCGGTAGTCCAGTTTCTGTTCTTCAATGATGTTGCGGTAACCTTCCACCATATCTTTCAGTCCTGATCTGTCATGTCGGAACATGCCGATCCAGCAATTCGGATCAGCGGGCAGTTTCAGCCGGTTTTGCCGCGCCGATTCATAGGCTTTTTTGGGAATGGAAAACGAAAGGGTGTAAATCTTACCATCGAAAGATTCCCATTTCCAGGTTCTTTTAATGGTGTTTTCCGGATCATTGTCTTGGGTATTTTCTTCTTCCACTTGTTCTTCCTGTTCCTGCAAGGCAATCTTGTTCAGTGAGTCCGCCTCTGCATGGCGGCGGCTGAGTTCGTTTTCATTAAACAACCCCAGGTCTGATTTCAGGAATGACAACACAATTAGCAATACAATCAGTGCCCAAAACAACAGCTGGGAAACATTGAAATATTTCTTTTCATGCGTCATGCCGGTTTCGATTCTGCAAGGGTGTTCCCATACTTACGGAATTGCATTTTCATGGCTTTGATTTCTGTGTCAATCACATGACAGTATTTTTGGGTAATCAGATAGTGGTAGGTGGTTTTGTTGATTTCATGCAATGCCAGCTCCTGCACATAGGCACCATGCCTTACTTCCATGGAACGGTAGATAACTACAAGCGGGATCATGTAGATGGCAAGTACCATGATGTCCATCCATAACTTCCATTTGCCAAGCCCCGAAGCCAGTGCATCGAAAGTAAGCAGCAGCGAATTGGCGTTAATTAAAATAAAAGGTTCATCGGGGTCTGGAGTCAGTATGTATTTGTAGGTCCAGTCTTCGGGTGGAAGCATCTGTTTAAGGTCAGACAGTGCCATGTTGATTTGCTGGCTGAACATCAGAATTTCCAGGCCATTGGCAAAAATTACAGCCAGCAGCGCCATCACAAATACCCGCACGAAAATGGTGAAAAGGTTGCGCGGGGCTTTGGGGTTTACACTGATTTTCCCACGAAGCTTGTCCTTGGCTGTAACTGCCCATCCTTTAAGCACCTCATCTGCATGCTGGTAGACTTTGCCATCCAGCGCATACAGATTGTGTTCCCGGTAGTGGTTTTCGTGTTTGATGTGATAATGTTCGAGTGTGCTCCCTTTCAGGTCTAAACCCGTCATCAGAAACAGCCGATACAGATTAAATACCACTGCCCCGATGAAAACACCTACGCCAATGGCTATCATCCAGCTGTGAAAGAGAATGAGCGAGTACACGGTGGTTGAAACGGCACTAATCAAACCAATAACCAGCAGCATCAGCGAAATACCATTGAAAATAAATATTTGCCGCTTAACCGCATCTGCAGGTAGTTTCTGCATGATCTCGCTGTCTATTCCTATCTGGTCACTGAGCCGCTTCCATTTGGTATCGCTGCTGCCGCCTGTAACCCGCACCATGCAATGGTCGTCTTTGTTATACTGAAAATCAAAGCTGAGGGCACCACAGCATTTAGCCGCATTCTTGCCGCCCACAAATCCCTTTTCATTTCCCGGCACCTGATTGGTAGAAGCCACAAGATTTCCTTCGTAAAACACTTCCAATTTATCGGGTACGGTTTCCATGTCATACTGTATAATCACCCTTCCTGATTGATTACCCAGTATATGCTTTTTCTCGGTAATGCCGCGCCCTCCGGATTTGGCAGCCTGGCTGCATCCCATGGTATTATCACTATTAATACTATCTATTTGCTTTCGTAAACGGGCAAGCTCTTCCTGACAATCCCTACAGTTGTTCAAACCCAGATTACATCCGCTGGGGTTGCATTTTTTTAGTAAAAGTAACAATAACAGAAATAAGAGAAGCCACTTTAGAATATCCCATAATTTAGACAGACAGCCGCTAAGTCTTGAAATTACCGGTGGCCTTTCCGGTTCGCATGGTTCCGGTGCAGGGGTTGGAGGCTCTGTTGGTTCCGGTGCATTGGATGGGACCTTGATTTTACCCAAAAAAGTTCCTTCCACAATACCGTAGGTCTTGCCGTCTATTTCCCAGGAGTCTTTTACCCGCGCATCTTTGATAACAACCTGTTCGAAATCGTAAACAATCTTTTCCTGAATGTATTGTTTGTTGCCCGGATGCAGTTGAATATTGGTGACGTTGTACAGATAAAGTGCATCGCGGTTTAGGTGTTCCTGAGGATTGAATTCTTTAAGCGGCACTATATCATGCAATTCACCCCGGTACAGACGCACGTGGTGTTTGTCCGGGCCTGGCATGGGTTGTCCATCTACCAGCGTGCTACCCTGGTCGGTGAAATAATTTCCACTGAAAGTTCCCTGAACAAAAAGAAATGGAAGCGACATGCAGCCGAATTACTTATGCTTGATTGTCGGGTTTTACGAATGAAGAAGGGTCTTTTTGAATGTCTTCTTTTTCCTGTTTGGCAAACAGGGTAATGGCTTCTTTGGCGTTTTCTTCTTCTTTGGCATTTTGGTGTTCCACAATGGCAATAATGCGTTTGGGGTTGTAGAAACCTTTCATCGTATGAAGCTTATTGTTTTCATCAATAATGTGCTCACGGTTGATGCCCTGCTTGGTTTCCAGAATCTGATTCACGTTTTCGCTCATGTAGTCATACGGTGATTTGATGAGCATGAGTTTCAATAGCACGGGTGCAATTTCAATAAATACAAACATCAGGCGAATCATCCAGGCGGGCACAGAGGAACCGGGGATGGCATGAAGGGCTAACAGTCGGTCCAGCAGTCCGTGTGAGGAGTTGTTTACCGAGCTGAGTTCTTTGATTTTGGCTGTTTTTTCATCGTCATATACCTGCAGCTTTTTATCCAGGACATTGATTTTGGCTTTTCTTTCCTCAATCCTTCCCATTACTTCAGAAGCCATTCTTTTAAATTCTTCACATTTTGGGCCACATCCGCCAAATTCGGTGGCATTTTCTTTGGCTGCCCGTTTTTGATAATCCTCACGTTCCTTCTCCAGGTTCTTTACTTCATCTTCAATGGTTGCTTTGTCTTTATTGAGTTTATTGAATTCCGGTGATTTGGTATAAATATCC